>NZ_JBHWIR010000007.1:2380-41212 GCF_042731835.1 Kitasatospora sp. NPDC059817
CCGGGGCACAGCCATGCCGCGGGTCTGAAGCCCCCTTCCGGTCGGCCGCCGGGGTGTGCAGCGGGGCGGCCGGGAGCGGGCAGTGCCCCGCGACCGACGGTGCCGCGTTCACCCGTCTGCGCCCGGCCTGGGCCATTCGGGTGCCGTGCCACTGCTCCTCCGGAGTGCGGAACCCACCCGCAGGGCTTAAGTCCTTGAATAGGACAATCCGGATGTCACCCGAACGATCCCCTAGACTGTTAACGACGCATCAAGATCCCTGAACGGGAGTCCGAGCGTCACAGGGCGCGCCGGGAAGTCTGGTCGGCAACTGCACCACACGTGCATCCGTTGCCGCTCCCAGCCCCTCAGGAGGTCCTCGTGACCGACCAGCCGCCCGTCCACGAGCCGACGACCCGCCGCCGGCAGCTGCTCGGCCGACTGTCCCTGCCCGAGCGGACGTTCATCACCGACGCCCTGCGCACCGAGACGGTCGGCGGCGTGCTGCTGCTGCTCGCCGCCGTGGCCGCACTGGTCTGGGCCAACGTCTGGCCGCACGCGTACGAGAGCGTCCTCGACTACACCGTCGGGCCCTCCGCCCCGCTGCACCTCGACCTCACCCTCGGCAACTGGGCCAAGGACGGCCTGCTGACGATCTTCTTCTTCGTGGCCGGGATCGAGCTCAAGCGCGAGTTCGTCGCGGGCGAGCTGCGCACCCCGAGCGCCGCGCTGCTCCCGGTGGTGGCCGCCGTCTGCGGCGTCGCGCTGCCGGCGATCCTGTTCGCGCTCGTCAACTCGGGCAGCGGCGGTCACCCCAGCGGTTGGGCCATCCCGACCGCCACCGACATCGCCTTCGCGCTCGGCGTGCTGGCCGTGGTCGGCAGCCACCTGCCGTCCGCCCTGCGCGCCTTCCTGCTCACCCTCGCCGTGGTGGACGACCTGATCGCGATCCTGATCATCGCGGTCTTCTACAGCTCCGGCATCAAGTTCTGGGCGCTCGGCCTGGCCTTCGCCGGCCTGGTGCTGTTCTGGTTCCTGCACCGGCGCGGGGTGCACGGCTGGTACCTGTTCGTGCCGCTGGCCCTCGTGAACTGGGCGCTGATGCACGAGAGCGGCATCCACGCCACGGTCGCGGGCGTCGCGATGGGCCTGATGCTGCGCTGCCACCGGGAGGGCGACGAGCAGCACTCCCCCGGCGAGCACATCGAGCACCTGGTCCGCCCGCTCTCGGCCGGCCTGGCCGTCCCGGTGTTCGCACTGTTCGCCGCCGGGGTGACGATCTCCGGCCCGTCGCTGCGCGAGGTGTTCACCCAGGCCACGCCGCTCGGCATCGTCATCGGCCTGCTGGTCGGCAAGACGGTGGGCATATTCGGCGGCACCTGGCTGGCCGCCCGGTTCACCCGGGCCGAGCTGAACCCGAAGCTCAGGTGGGCCGACATGTTCGCGGTCTCGGTGCTCGCGGGCATCGGCTTCACCGTCTCGCTGCTGATCAGCGAACTGGCGTTCCGCGACGACCTGGCCCTCGCCGACCTCTCCAAGACGGCCGTCCTGGTCGGCTCGCTGCTCTGCGCGACGGTGGCCACCGTGCTGCTCAAGCTCCGCAACCGGCACTACCGCGAGCTGTGCGAGGAGGAGGACCGGGACGTGGACGGCGACGGCGTCCCGGACGTCTACCAGGAGGACGACCCGGCCTGGCGGGCCCGGGCCGCCGGGCTCGCCCCGCGACCCGACGGCGAGGGGCCGGAGAAGCCCCGCTGAGGCCCGCCGGCGGCCCGGCAGAGCCCGGACACGTCCCCCCGGCGGGGCCCCGGAGTGGTGTGCGACTGACCGGTAGGGGCATGATTCTGAGCTGTCGACAGTCCACTGACGCCTCCGGGCCCCTCCGGCCCCCCGAACCGCACCACGCGGCGGCGTCACGCCGCACAGCCGCAGAGGAGAACCGCTGATGCCCGCAGGAGCCGCAGACCCGTCCAGCAACGGCCGGGCGCCCTACGAGGGCGAGCGTTCGGTGGGGCAGCTGTTCGCGGCGGCCACCGCCGACCTGTCCGCACTCGTCCACGACGAGATCGCGCTCGCCAAGGCCGAGATCCGGGCGGACGTCAAGCGCGGCGTCTCCGGGGGCGTCTCGCTGGGCGTCGCCGCCGTGGTGGCGCTGGCCGCCGTCCCGATGCTGAGCGCCGCGGCGGCCTTCGGCATCCACGCGCTGGGCCTGTCGCTCGGCTGGTCGTTCCTCATCGTGGCCGGCGCCTACCTGCTGCTCGCGGTGCTGCTCGGGCTGATGGCCTGGCGCTCGTTCAAGCGGATCGAGAAGCCGCACCGCACCATCGAGGGCGCCCAGAAGACCGCCGACGTGCTGAAGAACGCCCGGCCGCGCCCGGCCACCAAGGAGGAGATCGACCGGGCCCTGGGCCGCATCCCGTAACCGTCCGTCCGGTGGCGGTGCACGCCGCCCGCCCGGACCCGCCGGGAGCGAGTGCCGGGCGCCGTCCGGCGCACGGATGTGACACGCTCTCGGTATGCCGCTTGACCAGAAGCCCGTATCCGCGCAGCCGTCCGCCGACTCCGGACCCGACCTGGCACCCGGGGGGGAGCCCGCCGATGAGGCCCCCGGCACCACCCCCGACGGCGACGCCGAGGCCTGGAGCGTCCGGCAGAGCGGCCCGTGGACGCACCGCGACCTCGCGGCCAACGGCGCCCGGTTCCACATCGCCGAGCTGGGCTCGGGCCCGCTGGTGCTGCTGGTGCACGGCTGGCCCGAGTACTGGTGGGCCTGGCGCCACCAGCTGACCGCGCTCGCCGAGGCCGGCTACCGGGCGGTGGCGCTCGACCTGCGGGGTGTCGGCGGCAGCGACCGCACCCCGCGCGGGTACGACCCGGGCAACCTCGCCCTGGACATCACCGGGGTGATCCGCTCGCTCGGCGAGCGCCGGGCGCACCTGGTCGGGCACGCCGCCGGCGGCACGCTGGCCTGGGTGGCGGCGGTGATGCGCCCGTCGGTGATCCAGAGCCTCACCGTGGTCTCCGCCGCGCACCCCCGGGACCTGCGCCGGGCCCTGCTGACCGACCGCCGCCAGGCGGCCGCCTTCGAGCACGTGCTGGGCTTCCAGCGGCCGTGGATACCGGAACGCCGTCTGGTGGCCGACGACGCCGCGCTGGTCGGCCGCTACCTGGACGCCTGGGCCGGTCCGAACCGGCTGGACGAGGAGGCGGTGCACGCGTACCGGCAGGCCATCCAGATCCCCAGCACGGCGCACTGCTCGATCGAGCCGTACCGCTGGCTGCTGCGCTCGATGGCGCGCCCGGACGGCATCCAGTTCGCCCGGCGGATGAAGAAGCCGATCACGGCGCCGACCCTGCACGTCCAGGGCGCGGCGGACCCGGTGCTGCTGTCGCACACCGCGCTGGGCGGCGGCGAGTACGTGGCGGCGCCGTACCGCTGGCGGCTGATGCCGGGGGTCGGGCACTTCCCGCACGAGGAGGCCCCGGAGCAGTTCACCGCGGAGCTGCTGGACTGGGTCGGCCGTCACAAGGAGTGATGGTGCAGGAGCGGTGAAGGGGCCGGGAGGGAAGGGCCCTTGGTCCCAACTCCCTTGATCTGACGCACATATGACAACCGCATAGGCCAATTTCGACGCGCGCCCGGCGGTTACCCCCACCGGCCCAGGGGCATCCATTCCGGTATGACCTGGATGCCCGATCGCGGCGGCGCCCCGCGCGCCCGACGCCACAACAGCTCCCAGCGCTCCGCCCACCGCCCCGACTGGGCGGACGACCTCGGCTACGACGGCCCCGACCGCCGTCCACGCCCGGCGCAGCGGCAGCTCGGCATCCCCCGCATCCTCGGCCGGCGCGCCCGCTGGGTCGGCGCACGACTGCGGCGCGAGACCTGAGGCCTCACGCCGCGTCGTCCGGCCGGTCCGGCGGACCGGTTCCGGCCGGCCGATCGGTTCGGCCGGTCAGTCCCGCCGGTCGGGTCGGCTGGCCGGCCAGTCCCGCCGGTCAGTTCACGAGCGTCGGCGACACCGCGGTGAACCAGAGCAGGACGAAGGTCGCCACCGACATGATCGGCACCAGCACCTTGGTCTCGACGTTGTTGCCGCTGCGCTTGATCAGCACCACCTCGTAGCGCTCCTTGTGCGGCCAGAGCAGCGGCGCGCCCTTCTTGGTCAGGCAGTCGCCCAGCAGGTGCGCCAGGGTGCCCAGCGCCACCGCGTACGGCAGCCAGCCCGGCGAGTTCGGCATCCAGGTGTTCATCCCGAAGGTGCCGAGCGCGGACAGCCCGATGACGGTGATCCAGCTCTCCGGGCCGTCCCCCGGCGGGCAGAGCCGCAGCGCCCGGATCGCGAGCGCGATCAGGAAGAACGTCAGCACCAGGGTGAAGTTGCGGCCCAGGTAGGTGACGCCCGCCCAGGTGCCGGCGCCCATCAGCGCGACGAACAGCAGCGAGTGGGTGGCGTGCCGGTGCCCGCCGGAGGCCCAGGCCACGAAGCGGCAGAGCGCCTTGGAGATCGGCCCCAGGAAGTTGGCGATCGAGCCGTCGTGGTGGTCGAGGTCCGGCAGCAGGGCCGCCCCCGCGCACAGCACCGTGCCCATCAGTATGTCCGCCGGCTGCAGCGTGGTGTGCAGCAGCAGCGGGGGCAGGAACGGCGCGGAGGCGGCGTACAGCATCGCCCCACTGACCGCGTGCGAGTGACCCATCATCGGACTACCACGACCTCCCGTAAGACTCACTCCGGGACGGCGCCCGGTTGAGCCGAACGGGTGAGCGCGGCAGAGGCTACCAGGGCGGACTGACGGTGTGACGGATATCGGATCGTCGGACCCGGCGCGTCGGACCGCCCCGCGGCCCGGTCAGAGCGCGCAGCCCTGGGTGTCCACCGGGGTGCTCGCGGTGCTGCCCCTCTCCGCGTCCTCCCGCACCTCGGCCGCGGTCAGCACGTACCCGGTGTCGGCGCTGTCCAGCGACTTGGCGAACACCACGCCGTAGACCTGGCCGTCCGGGGTGAGCAGCGGGCCGCCGCTGTTGCCCTGGCGGACCAGCGAGCGGACCGAGTAGACGTCGCGGACCACCTGGCCGCGGTGGTAGATGTCCGGGCCGTTGGCCTGGATCCGGCCGCGGATACGGGCCGGCTGGACGTTGAAGGCGCCGTTCTCCGGGAAACCCGCCACGATCGCGCTGTCGTTGGTCTTCGCCTCGCCCGCGAACGCCAGCGGGGGCGCGTTCAGCTTGGGGACGTCCAGGACGGCGATGTCGCGCTGCCAGTCGTAGCGGACCACCGTCGCGTCGTACAGCTGGCCGACCCCGCCGATCTGCACGGTCGGCTCGTCGACCCCGCCGACCACGTGGGCGTTGGTCATCACCCGGTGCGGGGCGAAGACGAAACCGCTGCCCTCCAGGGTCTTGCTGCAGGAGGTGGCGGTGCCGACCACCTTGACCAGGCTCTGCTTGGCCCGCGCCACCGCCGGGCTGCCGGCCAGCGCCGGGTCGGGGGTGTCGACCTGGGTGATCGGCTCGTGCTCGAAGGGGTTGAAGACCTGCGGGAAGCCGTTGCGGGCCAGCACCTTGGAGAAGTCCGAGAACCAGTTCGGCGCGTCGTCGGGCAGCGCGTTCTGCACGCCGCCGAGGATCGCCGAGGAGCGGACCTGCTTGGACACCGTCGGCAGCGACGCCCCGGCCAGCGCCGAGCCGATCAGCCAGGCCACCAGCAGCATCGAGACCACGTTCACGGCCGCGCCGCCGGTCGCGTCCAGCACCCGCGCCGGACGGCGGCCGATGTGGCCCCGGAGCTTCCAGCCGAAGTGCGCGGTCACCGCCTGGCCGATCGCGGCGCACACGATCACCACCACCACGGCCACCACCGAGGCCGTGGTGCCCGGGCTGAGGTGGTCGAGCAGCAGCGGCAGCAGCTGGACGGCCAGCAGGCCGCCGCCCAGGAAGCCGACCAGGGACAGGACACCCACCACGAAGCCCTGCCGGTAGCCCGACACGGCGAATGCCACGGCAGCGGCGATCAGCAGCACATCCAGGACGTTCACCCGGACACCCTCCCACGGCCCGCGGCCCGGCCGCGCAGACGGCCCCTCACGTGGGACCGGCGTCGCCGCCCGGCAGCGCCCGGGAGTGGTCGAGATCGCCCTGCACCAGGGCCAGCGCCTCGTCCGAGAGGTCGACGATCCGGGACGGGTCCCAGGGCAGCTCCAGCCCGCCGTGGTGCAGCACACGGTCGATCACCCCGGCCGTGAACCCCCAGACCAGCCGCCCGGCCACCGCGAAGGCCGGCCCCACGTGCCCGGACGGGTGGCGCAGCCGCACCCGGTTCGCCGGGTCGGCCAGATCGGCGACCGGCACCCGGAACACCGCGCCGGTCTCCCCCTGGTCCACCGGCCGCACCGGCGACTCCTCGCGCCACCAGCCCAGCACCGGGGTCACCACGAACCGGCTGACCGGGATGTACAGCGCCGGCAGCACCGCGAACACCTGCACCCCGGCCGGGTCCAGCCCGGTCTCCTCCCAGGCCTCGCGCAGCGCCGCCGCGACCGGGCCCGGGCCGTCCGGGTCACCGTCCTCCGGATCCAGCGCGCCGCCCGGGAAGGACGGCTGCCCGGCGTGCGAGCGCAGCGAGCGGGCCCGCTCGATCAGCAGCAGGTCCGGCCCGTCCGGACCCTCGCCGAACAGCATCAGCACCGCCGCCGCCCGGCCGCCCTCCACAGGCGGCAGGAAGCGGCTCAGCTGCTCCGGCAGCACCCGCTCGGCCGCCTCCCGCACCGGCTCCAGCCAGGCCGGCAGGCCGTCCCCCTCGACCACCCGCACCGCCGACGGCTCCGGCGCCCGCCGTGCCTCGCGGGTCACTCGCCCACCGCCAGGTCCGCGATCCGCCCCTGGTGCCCGGCGGCGTCGACCCGGGCGGCGGCCTCCCCGGGGAAGTCCCCCGGCGGCCTCAGCCGCTGCCCGGGCTGCCCGCCCAGCTCGTACTTGAGCAGCTTGCGCGCCTTCTCCGGATCGGTCTCGCCCTCCCCGTACGACGGGCAGAGCGGCGCGACCGGGCAGGCGCCGCAGGCGGGCTTGCGGGAGTGGCAGATCCGGCGGCCGTGGAAGACCACCCGGTGCGACAGCATCGTCCACTCCGACTTCGGGAAGATCTCGGCGACGGCCGCCTCGACCTTCACCGGGTCCTCCTCGGCGGTCCAGCCGAACCGCCGGGCCAGCCGCCCGAAATGCGTGTCCACGGTGATCCCGGGCACCCCGAAGGGTTCTCCCGTTTTAGGATCACGAGCGTTTCCAAGGACGACGTTGGCCGTCTTGCGACCCACGCCAGGCAGAGTGACCATCTCCTCCAAGGTCTTCGGCACCTCGCCGCCGAAGTCATCCCGGAGCTTGATGGACAGGCCGATCAACGACTTCGCCTTGTTCCGAAAGAACCCGGTCGGCCGGATGATCTCCTCCAGCTCCTCCGGCACGGCCATCGCCATGTCCTCCGGAGTCGGGTACTTCGTGAACAGCGTCGGCGTCGTCTGGTTCACCCGCAGATCCGTCGTCTGCGCCGACAGCACCGTCGCCACCAGCAGCTCGAACGGCGTCTCGAAGTCCAGCTCCGGATGCGCGTACGGATACGTCTCCGCCAGAATGCGGTTGATCTTCCGCGCCCGCCGCACCATCGCCAGATGCGACTCCGGCTTCCTCGGCTTCACCGCCACCTTCTTCACGGCCGGCTTCGGCGCAGCCGCCTTCCGGACCTTGCTCTCTGCCATGCACGAAGGCTACGCCGGGGCGCCAGGCCCCTGCGGCGGATCAGCCACATGCTGACATCTCGCCACAGAGAGCCGAACCACATTAAGCGCGCCGATTCCCGCCGTTCTGCGCCGAAGTGCGCCTTACCTTGCCGGAACGTGCTAATGTGACACCTGATCTCAGCTCAGCGCTGCGGGCCACCAACATCGAGGAGGCGTGAAGTGGCAGATTTCCCCGCACCTCGCCCCAGCTGGACGGACCAGAACATCAGCACGATGGTCCGGGCGGCCCTGTGGCTGGTCGAAGTGGTTGGCGAAGGGAACGTGTTCACGCGGGCCCAGCTCCGCGACGCTTTTCCTGGCGTGACCCAAATTGAACGCCGACTGCGCGATCTCCGCGACCTGGGTTGGGTGATCGAGAACTCGCGAACCCAGGTGTCACTGCAGCAAAACGAACAGCTCTTCGTTCGAGCAGGCGACGCCATCTGGGACCCGACCGTCCGGGCTGCCAGGCAACGTCAGAAGGCCATCCGGCCCAACGAGGGCGGGCTAGAACCTGCACTCAGGCAGGTCAATAAGCAGGGCGTTTGGCGCCTGCTTGAGGGCCTCTCGCCGAGCGACCGCTCTCTGATCCTCGCCTGGATGGCAATGGGGCGGCGACCCGCCTCGGCGGCCGACAGCGCGTGGCTGGCCTACTCATCGTTGTCTGCGGAGGCACGCCTTGAGCTGATGGCAAAGCTCGGAGAGCTGATCAGCAAGGACATCACCGGAGACATCCACGCTGCCGCAAGCGGCGAGGCTGCCTCATAGATGCTTCCGCCGGATCCCGTGTCACCTTCCACAGATCCTCGGGCTCCGGCGGTTGGCCCTACCTCATCGAAATAAGGAAATGACCATGACCAGTATGCTCCGAGCAGCGACCGAGGGCCACCGCCCACCCCGGCTTGAGCTCCTGGCGGCTGCGATCGCAGCCGCTTACACCGCTGGCTACACCGCAGGCGTTGGCAACGGCGCGGAACAGGCGGCGGGGGCAGCAACCGTCGCGATGATCACATGGCTTTGGGAGCGCTGGCGGCGCTGACATCGCGGTCAACGGCAGCGAAGCCGCGCTTCGCAAGGCGTGAACCTCTCGTGCGGACTCAACCCGTGGGGGCGTCGGGCACGAACGGCCGACGCCCCCACTCAGGGCGCCCCTACCGATGATCTCGACAATGAGGGTGATCAGGCCGCCAACCAGAAACCGTCCTCGCGACCAATAGTCGCGAGCCACACAAGACCATCACCTGAGCATCTACCCACAACTCAGCCATCCGCAGCAGAACGTGACGCTCCATGGGGCATGACCACTCCAGTGGGACCTGGTAGCGTTGCGCTCGCCTGCGACGCGTAAAGCAGAGCATGGTCGCTTCGGGCTCCAGCCTCGAAGTAGGCAACGTGGAGGTTAGCTTCCTCACGCCGTGGACCCTGCCGAGTGCCACGCTGCCGCCGAAGACCACATCGGGGCTCGCTCCGATCAAGTCCGAGGGGATGCGCCTGACGGCCTTAGTCGTCCGACTTCCCGGGCAGGACCACATTCGTGTGGCACTCCGGGAGAGCGGGACGACCAGTAGTTCTTCGTCGCTCCGCAAGACCTTGGCGTGCCCGAACGCGCCCTGGAGGGCAACGAGGCATGAACATCATCGCTGACGAGACAATCACCCTTCACGATCACGTGCCTCCGCGGCCCGTGAGCAAGCTCCCGGAGCTCGCCCCGATCGGCGCTCGTCGCAAGGCAGCCGAGAAACTCGTAGACAGCTTCGGCCTCGAACCCGCCGCAGCCGCGTGCATCGCCAACTCGGTCGTCGATCCCGCCGAACTTCGCCGCTCGATCGAGACCCCGACCGAGCTCGCCATTACCGGAGGAATACTTCTCGCCGTCCGTGCGCGGGTCTGGACACGTCGCACGCTGCCCGACATTCGCAACCCCCGCATTGGCGACGCCCGCCGACACCCCGTCGCGGTCGAGCCCGGAACCGACGAGGAGTCCCGGTTCGCACCAGTAGGGGATCCGACCAGCAACGGCACGACGCCGCACCTTGAGCTCGAGGTGGAATCAGCCGAGCACATGACGTGGGCTTCCGCCCTCGCCGCCCGGGCAGTACTCGATGCGAACGACTGGCGATACTCGATCCGAAACCAGGGTGTTCTCACCGAGGTTTGGCTCGTCGCCAACCGCTACGTTCACAGCGATGGTGGGAGTCCCGACCTCTGGGCGATGACGACCGCTGAGGGATCGTCGCGCACGACAGCAGCCCACGACATCCTTGGGGACGGCAACAGCGTCGATCTCGTTGTCACCGCCGAGTCTGATACCGCCATGCGCGGGCGGATCAAGGATCTGAACACGGCGCTGGAGCAAGGCCCTACCGTCAAGCAGTCCGAGGCATTGCGTTGCGAGACGATGCCGGCTCTCATCCTGGTCGGGTACCAGCCGTTGCCCGGTGGGCCCGACCGCTTCTCCTCGGCAGTCAAGTCCCTCGTAGCCCTGCGCCATGTCGACGCCCCGAAGGAATGGGGTGAGGGTCCAGAGCTCGAGTCCCTCGCTGATGAGGCGCTGACGGTCATGGAGGACCGGCTCATTCTCACGCCGCAGCGCCGCCGCTGGCTCGCAGGTGCAATCAGCCGCACGCAAGCAAAGGCTGCCCATCTGCCAACCGATCCGGCGATCCGAGCGGCCGAGATCATCGCCTTGTTCTCCAGTGACGACCAGGCAGTTCGTGACGCCATCCGCGACGCCGTCACGCGTCAGTCGACGCGCAAGCGCATCACCAAGAACTTCCGCGTCAAGCTCGCGGTGGCCCTTATCGTGAGGTCGGTGGCAGGCGAAGGGGCCAGCCCCGACCGGGTACGGCGCTATATGCAGCACGGGTTCGTCTCCGTGCGTGACAACCACTTCAGGCCCACCCATCGTGAGGCCGACGCCGTCCTCGCCGACGCCCTCGACGAGTTCGACGACGACCCGGCTGGTGATCCTGGCCAGGCACGCCTCGAGCTCGCCGCGCGAGCCGCCTACCCGCTCATCTCCACGCTGTCGTTGTGGGCCGACCGTGGTACGAATAACAATCCGAACGCCGACGACCGCCGCCGTCCCGGAGAGGTCATCGACACGATGCTCTCGTCGCGGCTCGGCATCCATCAGCTGCACCGCGCCATCGTCGATCACAACAGCGGCCGGTCCACACTCCGCGCGGTGAACGAGGACGGCAGTATCCGGCTCACCGAGGACCGCGCCCAGGACCAAAGCATCAACGACGTCTACCTGCGATCGACATTCCCCAAGGCCGGCTCACCGTCCCGGCCTGCCTCCACGGACACTCCTGACGACTCGCTCCGTGACGCCGCTGCAATTCTCGGCGCCGCCGTTCGCGGCCTCGAAGAGGCCATGGCTGCCATCCGCTTGGTCAAGGCGGCGGACGGTGCTGACCACGTCGAGACCGTCGGCGTCGACCGTAATCATGTTCGTGAGTGGAAGAGCACCCTTGATGCGTCGGCCTCTGACCTGGAATTCTGGGGCCGAATCTGGGAGCGCCGCAACCGCAACGGGGCCAGGTCCACTGCACGGCGTCAGGACAGCTGGGTTGCCGAGTACCTCGACAATCCCGATGAGGCCGTCGAGACGTGGGATGACGAGGACGCTGACACCATCAAGGCCTCGTTGTGAGCCCCGAACGACTGGCCTCCCTGGCCGCCTACGCCGGTGACTGGCTCCACCCAGAAGGGCCCCATGGGCCGAAGCCGTTCAGCCCGGACAGTCTGGTCGGCGCCTGCAATGCGGTCTACGTCATCTGCAGCTGGTCGGGACGGGTTCTCTACGTCGGCTCCACCACGGTAGGCGTCCGTACACGCTTCACCGAGCATCTCGGCGACCTGAGAAAGACTCTCGACTGGGCAACTGCCTACATCATCCCACTCATCGACTCCACGCCACTCAAGGATGTCCGCCGAATTGAAGGTCGGGTCGGCCTCGCCGTCGGTCCTGAGCGGAACAAGGCGCTACCCCGAATCACCGGCACTCGCTGAAGGATATTGCTACTGTCCCCAATTGGACTTGGGGACAGTAGCAAGGCGATGGCCACGTCGCCGACCAGTCAAGATCATCACCCGGAACCGAACGGTCTCCACAGCTCTGTGGCACAGCTCCCTGAGGGCGAGACCCTCCCTGCGCCTGACTGTCCTTCGCCAGCTGAAAGATCTTGCAAGGGCGTCGCGGCGGTTCTGGCCGCCAGACCCAGGCCAGCTTGCGGCTGCAGAACTTGGCTCAGCTTCAGGCTGTCAGTCCGAGTGTCATCGTCGCTGCCCCGAAGGGTTCTCCCGTTTTAGGATCACGAGCGTTTCCGAGGACGACGAAGGCCGTCTTCCGGCCCACGCCAGGCAGTGTAAGCATCTCCTCCAGGGTCTTCGGCACCTCACCGCCGAAGTTGTCCCGGAGCGCGATGGACAGGCCGATCAGCGACTTCGCCTTGTTCCGGAAGAACCCGGTCGGCCGGATGATCTCCTGCAGCTCCTCCGGGTTCGCCGCCGCTATGTCCTCCGGCTCCGGGTACTTCGCGAACAACGCCGGCGTCGTCTGGTTCACCCGCAGATCCGTCGTCTGCGCCGACAGCACCGTCGCCACCAGCAACTCGAACGGCGTCTCGAAGTCCAGCTCCGGGTGCGCGTATGGGTACGTCTCCGCCAGGATGCGATTGATCTTCCGCGCCCGCCGCACCATCGCCAGATGCGACTCCGGCTTCTTCGGCTTCACCGCCGCCTTCTTCACGGCCGGCTTCGACGCCGCCGCCTTCCGGACCTTGCTCTCTGCCATGCACGAAGGCTACGCCGCCAAGCGGCTGGCGGGCTCCGCTTCCCACAGCTTGGGAATTCAGGTAACCCATCGAAGGGGATGCCCAGCCAACTCGGCTCCGGACGGCCAAGCAGCCGCGCCGTGAGCCCATACGCTTTTGTGACCAGTAGGGTGTTGAGCCAACCGCAGAGACACAGGATGCATACGATGAGTAGCACGATGCGTGTGGAGCTTGTTGGCCTCCCCGACACGGATGACGAAGAACTGCGCCAGCTAGGCGCGGGGTTGCGCCGAGCCCTCCTCGATCTCGATGTGGACGATGTCCAGTCGGCGCGCCCCGCTGTCGAGGCCGAGCTGGGGGCCAAGGGGACGGGGTTGATCTCAGGCGCACTCGTCGTCACCGCAGTCCCCATCGTCCTGCGCCAGGTCGTTCAGCTCACCGACAGCTGGTTGAAGAATCGGCCCGTGCGCGGTGTCCGGATCGAGCTCGATGGCCGAACGATCGAGTTGGGCAACGCCTCGGCCAGCGAGCGGGAGAAGCTGATCGACGCCTTCCTCGCCCACTGCGAGCAGCCAGACGGGGAGCAGGCGGGCCCCGAGGAGCTTCCTGGGCCGGCGCAGTGATCGATCGATTCTTCGGCGATCGCAACCGCGGTGCACTGCTCATCGGCACAGGGACATACGACCACCCGCTGCTGCCCTCCCTGCGTTCACCCGAAGTGGACTGCGCGGCATTGACCGAGGTCCTGCGAGACCCCAATGCTGGTGGTTTCGACGTCCAGCAACTGGTCGATGCGGACCGCCCAACACTGGAACGAGCGATCGAGGAGTTCTTCGCCTCTGCGCTGCGCGACGACGTCCGACTGTTGTACATCTCGGGTCACGGGATCGTGAACCGCCACGACAAGCTCTACTTCGCCGTACAGAGTACCGAGCCGGACCGGCCAGCTCATTCGGCGATATCGGCTGCGTTCGTCCACGACCTGATGGACGAGTGTCGCGCGAGGAGCATCATCGTCGTACTCGACTGCTGCTACAGCGGGCTGTTCATATCCGGCGCCAAGGGTGACGGCCCGATGGGCTTCGAGGACGTACTCGCGGGCCACGGCCGCGTCGTGCTTACCGCTGGGACCGGACTGCAAAGAGCCTGGGAAGGTGACCACCTCGACGAGGAGACACCTGTCCCTTCCCGTTTCACCAGGGTGCTGGTCGAAGGCCTGGTCAGCGGTAATGCCGATCTCAACGGCGATGGCCTCATCACCGTCCAGGAGCTCTACCGGTACGTCTGCGAGCAGTTGCATCGGGAGGGTTCACCGCAGGACCCCCGGATGGCCGGCGAGATGCAGTACGACATACCGCTGGCCCAGGTGAGGAGAAAACGCCGGCCGCAGAAGCCGAGGACCACCCGCACAGAGGGGCGCCGCCGCCCACCAGTTGTCCACGTACCCCGCCAGTTCGAAACCGTCTGGAAGGCCCCCGTGGCTTCCGGAACGGCCCGTCAACCGATCGCCTCTGCCGACGTCTTGATCGTGCAGGACCATCGGCGCCTCCATGTAATCAACGCCAAGTCCCACCAGCGGTACCCGCTGATCGAGATGAACCACGCTGGCCGGCCAGGATTCCACGGTGCGTCCGCCTTCTTTCCCGACAGGTCCGGTTGGCTACAGATTGCCGATCTACAGACTGGCAAGCGCCGAAGGTACCTTCCTGTGCCCGTCTGCGACGGCCTTCTCAGCGTCTCGGCGAACACGCTGTATGCGCCAGGTCCAGACGGCGTACTGCGCGCCATCGACCTCGACCGTGGCTCCGAGCGCTGGTCGTTTCCAGTACCTGGGCTGGCCATCACCAGCGCGCCGCAGACAGCCGCCGGTACTTTGGCCTTCATGGCAACAACACCGTCGTTGGTGAATGGCACGACATCTGATGGCAAGTGGCTTATTGCCGCGATCGATGCCACCACTGGCGTCCCAAGTTGGTCACATAAGGCTGAACACCCGCTGCTACCGGAATGGGCTGTCACGGACCAGGGCATTTACTCGGTCCAACAGGCCAACGCCACCCAGTCACGGATTGTAGCCCTCGATCCGTCGAACGGAGAGGTGTTGTGGGCGTTCGACACCTCGGCAAAGCTCGCAGCCGCGCCGCTGGCAGCAAGCGGATCGGTGATCTTCGGCGACCTCTCTCAGCGACTTGTCGCACTCGACGCAAAAACCGGAATCCCACAATGGGAAAAGAAAACCGCAGGACGTCTCCTGGCACAGCCCTTCGTCTCTAACAGCACGGTCTTCACTGCAGACCGCTCCGGGAGTCTCACCAGCAGGCAACTCACGAAAGGCCGCGCGGTCCGAACCCACGATCTCCTGCTGAGCTCAGACACACAGGGGTCCCCGGCAATCGTCGAGGGCCTAATCTGTGCTACAGACGCCCGTGGCGATGTTCATGCGCTGGCGGTCGGAACCCACTGACTCGGCCGAGTAGATGTCCCTCAGCGACGGGTACTTCGCAAACAACACCGGCGCCTGGTTCACCCGCAGGTCCGTCGTCTGCGCCACCAGCAACTCGAACTGCGTCTCGAAGTCGAGCTCCGGACGCGCGTACGGGTACGTCTCCGCCAGGATGCGACCGTGCCCGTCGCTCCATCGCCAGATGCGTCCCCGGCTTCTTCGGCTTCACCGCCGCCTTCTTCACGGCCGGCTTCGGCGCCGCTGTCCTCCGGATCTTGCCCTCTGTCGCACCCGAAGGCTACGCCGCCAAGCCGACGACCTGTAGCCGATCATCAAGCACGATCCAGGATTTCCAATGCGGCCACCCGCTGCAGCAAGTCTGCCCGGATCGAGGTGGGGAGCGAAGAAGACCTTCACAAGCCCCACCGTAACGGGGAGTTGGTCACGCTGAGCGGCTTCGGCAAAGGGGGCACAGTTGGCCCCGGCCGGATGCTGTGAGACCCGACCGGGGCTGAGTGGGCAAACCAGGATGTTCGGCTGCACCACGGTCAGCGTGCGCGCCACTCCTTGTGCGGTTCGATGGTGTCGCTGCCGCCTGCCCACTTCGTTCCGCACACAGGGCAGATGACGTACCAGTCGTCCCCAGGCGCGCTGAAGTCCAGACGACCGCTCCGCCCGGTGCCCAGGCAGTTGTCCTGCTGATCGCTCTGTTGCGGCGCCACTGTCTCTCCTACGTGAATGGTCAGGCCACACTGTCGGCGGCGACGGCGGTGGAACGGATCGAGTGGATGGTGGTCACCATGGCGTCCACGTCCGACTCATGGAAGATCGCTTCGGGGCCAGTCGGGGCGATGGCCGTAAACGGGGCCTCATAGAGCGCGGCCACATCGATCGTGCCATTGCGGGCCAGGTAGTCGATCAGCTCGTTGACGAAGCGGAGCTGGTTGGCAGTGAAGGTCTTTCCCTGCTGGAACATATCGAAGGCCAAGGCTGCGGCGTCCCGCTCCAGGCCGGTCAGCGAGCGGAGGAAGAGCCCGAGGCCGCCATTGGTGTCCTTGACGTGGTCGATGTCGGCGGTGGTGGCGAGGCCGGCTTCGATGAAGATCTCTTCCAGCCCGGACAGGTCCAGGGCGGTGATCTGCTTGTTGCGCCGGACCTTCTGGACGGCGAGCTGGTCCTGGTGCGTGTTGAGGTAGATGCGGACCTTCTGCTCGAAGCGGGTGAGGTCGGTGCCGACCTCCATTCCGTTCAGGGTTGCAGCGGTCAACTCGCCGAGTTCGTCCTCGAAGTCGGTGTAGACGATGTTGCGCTTGATCTTGTCCATCAGGCGGACGAGGCCCCGCAGGCGGCGACGCATGGTCTCCAGCATGGGCAGGGTGACGTCCTGCCACCACTCGTCGCCCGCGACATCGTCAAGCAGGAGCTGCTGAGCCTTGATCGCGGGGATGTTCAGCTGGTTGAGAAGGGTGGAAGAGATCTCCTGGACTTGGTCCCGCATGCGGGTGAAGCCTGGATCGCCGTTCACGATAGCGAGCTGGAGGCGGAGCGCGAGCAGGTCGAAGCGCTTGGCCTCCTCGCCGGCGTCGTCCTTGTCTCGGAAGCCTGTCGGGAGCCCGGCCAGGTGGTCGACGACCTGGCCGTGGGCGTCCGGTGTGAAACTGAGCCACGCGTCGAAGTCGGTGAAGGTGTCGAGGAACTCGCGCTGCGGGCGAACGAGGAAGTTCTCCGGGTTCATTGCCGTGACCTCGTCGTGCAGCCGGGTGGCGAGGTCCCAACGCAGGCCGACCTCAGTGGTCGTGCCGTCGGACTCCGGGCGCACGGCCAGCCCCAAGCCCGCGTCCCGGCCGGAGCCCGATGCACCATCGAGAGCGAGGAGCAGGTCGGCTCGGCGTTCGAAGATCCGCTGGCTGAGCGAGGGGGAGAGCTTACCCTCGGCACGCATCAGGTTCTGGTTGAAGAACTCGATGTTCTGGCACAGGTCGAAGACCAGGAATCCGTCCTTGCTCTTGTTGGGACCGTAGAGGTCCGGTGCGAGGCGGGTGCCACGGCCGATCATCTGCCAGAACTTGGTCTTGGAGCGCACCAGCTTGAAGAAGACCAGGTTGACCACCTCGGGGACATCGATGCCGGTGTCCAGCATGTCGACAGAGATGGCTATCTGAGGGACCTTCGAGGAATCGGAGAAGTCGTCGATCAAGCTCTGCGCGTACTCCTTGCGGTAGGTGATGACCTGCGCGAAGGCGCCCTTGAGGTGTGGGTAGTTCTTGTCGAAACGCTCGGCGATGAACTCGGCGTGCAGGTTGTTGGCGGCGAAGATGATGGTCTTGCCGAGCTTGTCGTTGCCGTCGAGCTTGAGGCCGTGGGTCATCAGTACCTGAAGGGCCTTGTCGACGGTGTCGTCGTTGAAAAGGTACTTGTTGAGCTCGTCGGTCGTGATCTCGTCGGGGACGTCGCCGTCCTCGCTCCACTCCGTCTCGTCCCACTTCTCCTTGTCCTCGTCGGACAAGTCGTCGTACTTGATGCCACGGCGTTGGAAGCCCAGTGGCACGTCGACGGCGCGCGGGGCGACCAAGTACCCCTCGGCCACGGCCTCGTCCAGGCTGTAGACGTCGGTGGGAACGCCGTCCTCCAGCTCGAAACGGCGGTAGGTGTTGCGGTCGATCTCGTCCTTGGGCGTGGCAGTCAAGCCGACCAGCAGGGCGTCGAAGTAGTCGAAGATCGCGCCGTACTTCTGGTAGATCGAGCGGTGCGCCTCGTCGATGACAATCAGATCGAAGAAGCCGGGGCCGAAGAGGCGGCGGCCAGTGGCATCGGTCTGGTTGATCAGGTTCATCATCGTGGGGTAGGTCGACACGAAGACCCGGGCGTTGGGGTCCTTCTCGTTCAACAAGTCGACGACAGGGGCCCCGGGCAGGTGCTCCCTGAAGGCGTTGGTGGCCTGCTTCACCAACGCCTTACGGTCAGCGAGGAAAAGCACGCGCTTGGCCCAGTTAGCACGCATCATCAGGTCGCTCAGGGCGATAACAGTGCGTGTCTTGCCGGAGCCGGTCGCCATCACGAGCAGGGCCTGGCGCAGCGAGTCCTTCTCGAACGAGTCGGCGATCCGCCGGATGGCCCGAGCCTGGTAGTGGCGCCCGGCGATCTGCTCGTTGATCGGAAGCTGCGCGAGGGTGCGGCGGCCAGCGCGGCGCTGAACCAGGAGACGCAGCTCATCCTTGGTGTAGAAGCCCTGGACCTCACGAGGCGGGTAGTTCAGGTCGTCCCAGAGGTACGTGTGGTAGCCGTTGGTGTAGAAGATCACCGGCCGCTGCTTGAACTGCGCCTCCAAAGCATCCGCGTAGACCTTGGCCTGGTGCTTGCCCTGCTTCGGGTCGCGGGTGGTGCGCTTGGCCTCGACGAGGGCGAGGGGCTTGCCGTCGTCGTCCCACAGAACGTAGTCGACCTTGCCCTTTCCCGAAGGGGACGCCGACTCCGGCAGTCCGGTAACCGAGTACTCGCGGTCCTGCGGCTGGTCCAACGCCCAGCCGGCCTCCTTGAGGAGGAGGTCGATGATCAGGGCGCGGGTCTCGGCCTCGTTGTAGTCATGGGTGTCCGGGTGAGCCTCGTTCGCTGCCTTGGCTGCCTTGATCTGCGTGCGCAGCTCGACGATCTCGGCGTCGAGGTCCTGGTTCTTCTTCCGCTCGGCTGCCAAAGCGGCATCCTGTGCTGCGTACTTCTCCGCCAGTGCCTTCAGCTCGGCCTGCTTGGCGATCCGTACCTCGGCCGGGACCGGCCGCGGGATCAGCGCCGTGTCGAATGCGACGGCGGGCGCAGGAAGGTTGGCCTGGTCGAGGGTGTAGGTGTGGGCCATCCAGTACACGACGTGGAACAGCTCGGCGACCGTACGCACCGCGTCCTTCGGCGCGACGGGCGTCTTGCGGTGCACGGCGACGTTACCCTGACGGCGGATCACGTCCATTTTCGCCCGGATCGCCGGGCCGGCCGCCTTGACCAGCGTCGGCTCGGCTATCAGAGCAGCCAGGTCGGTCTGGTAGGGCAGCTTGAGCGCGTCGTCCGCATCGAACAGCCATGTCAGCGCAAGCTCCAGCACCCGCCGTGCATAAAAAACGGACGCCCGCGGGTCCGCGTGGGCAAGCCGCTCGGCGCGGAGCGCCTCACTGTGAAGCTCCGGCCACTCGGCCTGAAGGAACCCGAAGTTGCTCACGGTGATGACCTTTCGCTGGTGCGGGCGGAGGGTGGCGTTGGGCGGCGATGCCGCTTTCAGGTAGTGGACCGCTGGCTAGAGTTCGCCTCGGAAGGCGCGGTGCTGGAGCGAGGCGAACAGGCTGTCCAGTTCGGCGAGATGGGATGCCTGAGTCTTCTGAAGATCAGTGATGGGGGCGATCCTGGATTCGAACAATTCCTGCAAGTCCAGCGGGGGCACGGGGATCGACACCGATTCGATCCCCTTCTGGTTAATCTTGAAGGTTCCATTCGTGGTGCGTGCAGACGAATCGATCTGCCGCCTGACCAGGCCGGAGTTCCAGACGCACTGCAGGTATCCGGGCCTTAGAAGGCTCGACGGCCGCAGGGAAATAATCGTATCCGGGTACGTGACGTCAGGCATATCAAATGGGGGGAAATGGCCACGTCCCACCAGGCCTGAGTTTCCATTTCCCCGACAGATTAGGAAATCGGCGGAACACACCGACTGCTCGCGCGGAGGAGTGGACTTGAATCCCGACACCTTGAATGCCGTCGCATCGAACCGCTTTCCGGTAATTGCCGAGAGCGTCAGCACCTTCGCTTGAACGGTTCCGCCAGTGGCTGGAGAAAGACCATTCCGGAGCGACCCGTCAAGCAAATCCTGCATCTTCCTGGCGGGCCAGCCGTAGGGGTTTCTCGAAGGGTCTCCGAACATGTCGATGAAGACGGACTGAGTAAGGTCGTCGAGGAGGGCAATGGCCTCGCGACGCTTGGCCCGCACCGCGGCCGCATGGTCCAGCACCTGCGCGATCCGCTGCTGCTCCTTCAATGAGGGCAGCGCGATGGGAAGGCTCAGGCACCGTGCAAAATCAAGGTTCGAAATGTTAGTGGTCTGTCGACCAAAGCTGCGGACTGTGGCTTGGATCCGGTCCGACGCAAACCAGCGATAGAGATAGCGAGGATCCACTCTCTCCCGGTCCGGCCGGAGAACCGAAATGAACCCTCCGAAGGTCGAACCGCTCGCCGCCTCGGGCACCCAGCAGCACTTCCCCACCAGGTTCCAGCTATTGGCACTGGAAACAAGCAGATCGCCAGCTTGGAGATACTGTTCTGTGCGCTTTACGAACCTAGAATCGACAGACCATACGTCAGAAAGATCAATCTCGGCCTGCACATTCTTCGTGCGCATGCACTGAACCGACCCGGGCGTACCGGAAGGCACTACGTCATCCGGCTTGAACGTGATGCCGCGAATGAATGTGGCAATATCTCCGAGCTTGGCTACTTCGCGAATCATCCCAGCAGCCCCTTCAGCTCGGACATGCTCTTCTGAATCTCCGTCTCGATCCGCTCCAATTCGTCCATGACCTCGTCCGGTGTGCGGTGCTCGACCTCCTCGTGGACGATCTCCTTGTATCGGTTGAGGCTTAGGTCGTACCCCTGGACCGCGATATCGGCCTTGGGGACGCAGAAACTCTGCTCGGTCCGCGCGCGCTCCTGCTCGCTTCCATTTCGGCGACGCCACCGCGCCAGCACGTCGGGCAGGTTGTTCTTCGCGCGCTCGTCCTCGCTCAGCTCGCCATCGGCGACAAGCGGCCCGAGCCTATCCGCCGACAGGAGTGGCGTGCGCTTGTCGTCAAGGGTCCAGCCGTCCGCCGTGACCTCGTAGAACCAGACGTTGTCCGTGCCGCCACTGTTGGTCTTGGTGAAGAACAGGATCGCCGTGGAGACCCCCGCATACGGCTTGAAGACACCACCCGGCAGCTTCACCACCGCGTCCAGCTTGTGGCCCTCGACCAGCAGTTTCCGCAGGTCCTTATGGGCCTTGCTGGAGCCGAACAGCACCCCCTCTGGCACGATGACTGCGGCCCGGCCGCCCGGCTTGAGCAGGCGCAGGAACAGGGCGAGGAACAGCAGCTCGGTCTTCTTGGTCTTGACGACCTTCTGGAGATCGGCCGCCGTCGCGTCGTAGTCGAGGCTCCCAGCGAAGGGCGGATTGGCGAGGATGAGCGAGTAGCGGTCGGCTTCGCCCGCGGCGCTCTGGGCGAGCGAGTCGCGGTAGCGGATGTCGGGGTTCTCAACCGAGTGCAGCAGCATGTTCATGCTGCCAATGCGGAGCATAGTGCTGTCGAAGTCGAAGCCGTGGAACATGCTCTCGTTGAAGTGCTGTCGCTGGGCCGGCTCGAACAGCGCCTCGCGGTGCGTGCGCTCCACGTACTCCGCAGACGCGACCAGGAACCCGGCCGTACCGCACGCCGGGTCGCAGATCTCGTCGCCCGGCGCCGGGGCCATCATCTCGACGATCAGCTGGATGATGTGCCGGGGCGTACGGAACTGGCCGTTCTGCCCAGCTGTGGCGATCTTGCCGAGCATGTACTCATACAGGTCGCCCTTGGTGTCCTTGTCGCCCATGTCGATGTCGTTCAGCATGTCGACGGCCTTGGCGAGCAGGTTCGAGGTGGTGATGGTAAAGCGGGCGTCCTTCATGTGGTGCGCGTAGGTGGAGTCATCACCGCCCAGCGTGCGCAGCCAGGGGAAGACGCCGTCGCCCACGCGGGCAAGCATGTTCTCGGGAGACTCGTTGACGAACCGCGACCAACGCAGGACCTGAGTCTCGTCCGTGTAGATCGCGTTCTCGGCGGGTCGCCCGGTGCGACTGGCCTTGTTCTCCTTGGCCTGCTCCAGCAGGTCGAGGCGCCGGATGAACATCAGGTAGGTGATCTGCTCGATCACCTCCAGCGGGTTGGAGATCCCTCCGGACCAGAAGGCGTCCCACAGTCGGTCGATCTTGCTCTTCAGCTCACCCGTAATCACCTAAAGCAGGTTAGCGGAGTCCACAGACAGTCGTGCCCGGAAGTGCGAGCAAGGTCCAGCTGTCGACGGAGCTGGCGCGTCAGCCGAGGTACGGGCAGGTGCCAGCGACGTAGTCGCCGATCTGCTGGCGCATGCTGGGGTGGCTGTCACACCAGTCGAGATCGGCTGGATGCACGAAGCAGCCGTCGTCGGCCTTGCCCTTGATCGTCGGCTGCCCAGCAACGGGGGCCGATGGCACCTTGTGACGTTGGGCCGTCACCGAAAGGACGTGGTGGTGGGGCAAGCCCGGCTCCCACCACCACGCCACGTTTCGTCACGCGTCGATGCGGGCGATCTTTCGGCCTGCCTTGAGATAGAAGGTCGCTTCCCCGTCGACGTCGGCCTGGCTGATGAGAGCGGACAGCGGCTGCTGGGTGGCGTCCTGGTCGAGCTGGGTGGTGTGCTGTTCGCCGTCCGCCCTTTCGGCGATGAGACGGAGGCCGTTCTGGGCGGCGACGCGGCGGGCGGCGGAGTTGCTGGGGGCGAAGCCCAGGACCTGGGTGAGCAGGGTGACCAGAGAGGTCTCGGCGTGCTCCTTGAGGGAGATGGCCGGGAGGTTCTGCGCTTCACCGAAGGTCCGCTTGGAGAAGCGGGCGGTGAACTCGGCGCGCGCGGCCTCGGCGGCCTCCAGGCCGTGAAGGGTGGCGGTGACCTCGCCGGCGAGGATGCGCTTGACGGCCATGGGGTGCGCGGTGCCGTCGGCCACGCGCGCGGTGACGGTGGAGATCTCCTCGTCGGTCCACTCGGTGAGCTGCTTGAGGTAGGGCTCGATGAGGTGGTCGGGGATGGACATCACGCGGCCGAAGATCTCGTCCGGGGAGGAGGAGAGTCCGACGTAGTTGCCCTTGGACTTGCTCATCTTGGCGCCGGTGCCGTCAGTGCCCTCGATGAGCGGGGTGGTGATGATGACCTCGGGGGTCTGCTCGCGGATCTCCATGACCTTGCGGCACATCTGGAGATTCAGGAGTTGGTCCACACCGCCGAGCTCGACGTCCGCGTCGATGGCCACGGAGTCGAGGGCCATGACGACGGAGTAGACGAACTCGGCGACCGACAGGCCGTCGCCGGCGGCGAGGCGGCTACGGAAGTCCTCGCGCTGGAGGGTCATCGAGACCGGGACATGGGCCAGGATGCTCACCAGTTCGGGGAGGCTGACCTTGTTCAGCCACTCGCCGTTGAAGCGGAGGTCGGCGCGCGTGAAATCGATAAACGGCGTGACCTGCTGCTGGTAACCGCTGAGGTTGTGGGCGATGTCGGCGTCGGTGAGCGCCGGCCGCTCGGAGGAGCGGCCGGACGGATCTCCGATCTTGGCGGTGACGTCTCCGATGATGAAGACGACGTGGTGTCCCATGCGCTGGAAGCGGGACGCGATGATGATCGGCACCGAGTGGCCCAGGTGGACGTCCGGGGACGTCGGGTCAATGCCGTACTTGACCACGAGCGGACGGCCCTCTGCCTGGGCGGCAGTGATCTTCTCCGCGAGCGCGGACGCGGAGGGGATGACGTTGATCGCGCGGCCTTCGACCAGCGCGGCCTGTTCGGCCGGGGAGAGGTCGGACAGGTCCAGCGAGCGGCGGCTATACGTCTCTTCCAAGAGCCGGGCGACCGTATAGTCCGCGGCCAGGTCCGATCCCTTGAGGATCTCCATGGCGCGGATTACGGACTCGCTGAGACGGCTCATGGCGTCGTTACGCTCCTGGGTCTGTCGGCTGGCCTGGCCAGCGGGTATGAGGGAAGCACGCGATTTTAGCATCGCGATGCGGCGCCGCATTTGCTTAGTCACACTGCGCTGCGGCTGGGCGGCGGTGGAATCGTCGGGGTGGGGACGGTTGCCGGGGCCGGCGGAGGTGGGGCGAGCGGGCGGTCGCGGGCGACGCTGGCGAGGGTGCGAAGCCAAGCGGTGAACGGCCCGCGGCTGCGGAGGGAGTGGTAAAACATCGCGGAGAGAGGGCGAAAGGCGTGGAGGCGGTGGCCTTGCTGGAGGTGGGCTTCCACGCGGTGGCTGGCGGCACGGGCGCGGTAGCGGTGGGCAATACGGCGCAGGGAAGCCGCGGTGGCCCAGGTGGGCGGGATGGCCGTGAGGGCGATGAGACGGTGGGCGAGGTCGGCGCAAACGTCGGCGCGGTAATGCTGGGAGGAACCGTTGAGGGTCCGGTCGGTCATGCTCGCCGGGTGGAGCCGGTAGTTCACGAGGGGCTCGGGCAGGGTGTGGCCGTGGCCGGCGTCGCGCAGCGCGTGGAAGTGGATCTCGTTGGTGACGGGGAGGAGGGTGCTGGCGGCGTCGCGGCGGACGAGGAGGGTGCTGGTGTTGCCGCCGGGGTGGGGCTCGGGTAGCAGTGGGCGGCCGTCGGTGCCGACGACGGTCTCCCAGTGGTCGATCAGGAGGCGGTCGGGGGTGATGGCGTCGGCACAGGTGCGGAGTTTGGCGGGGTGGAACCAGTCGTCGGCGTCGAGTGGGGCGATCCAGTCGCCCTCGGCGAGGAGCATGGCGTCGGTGAGGGTCTGGGCGAACCCTCGCTGGGGGCGGCGCACGATGCGGACGTGGTCCTGGTGGCGGCGGCAGATCTCGGGGGTGTTGTCGGTGGAACCGTCGTCGATGACGAGGATCTCGTGGAGGGTGTAGTTGCCGGGCTCCTGCTCGAGGCAGCTGGTGATGGCACGGTCGAGGTAGCGGCCGTAGTTGTGGCAGAGGATCACGCAGGAGATCCGGGGCAGTGGAGCGTTCGTCATCGGTGGCCGCCTTCGTAGAGCGCGAGGTGGGCGGTGAGGATGTCCTTGTGCTCCTGGGCGCGGTAGTCGAGGAAGTCGTGGTCGAGGCGGCGCGGGGTTGCGGCTGTGCGGGCGGTCGCGGCTTCCAGGGCGGTCAGGAAGCGTTCGCCGAAGAGGTTGGGGTGGCCGGTGGTCCAGTCGAACCATTCGGGTTGGGGGATGGCCTGGTCGTGCCGCTGGTGGAGACGGTGTTGTTCGGCGAGGTGACCGATGCGGGCACAGACCGGGGTGAGGCCGAGGTCGAAGGCGAGTTCCAGTTGGCCGGAGTGGGTGCCCCAGAGGTAGGGGAGCAGTAGCAGGTCGCTGGCGAGGGCGGCGTCGAGGACGTCGGCGTCGGTGGGGTACGGGCGCATCGTGATCCGGATGCGGGGGTCGTGTCGGGCGGTGTCCAGGATCACGGGGAGCGGGTTGGGGGTGGTGCGGGTGAAGTCGGCGGGGCTGGCGGCGCGCAGGAGGAGGTGCAGGGTGTGGGCGGGGTCGCTGTTGGCAAGTGACCAGTTGACGACGGGTGAGATCTGGTCGCGGTTGGCGCGGGTAGCCCCGTAGAGGAGGGCGCGGACGCCGGTGCCGGGGAGGCGTTCGCGGTGGCGGAGGGTGTCGGGCGGTACGACGTAGCCATGCGGGATGACGGTGGCGGGAGGCTCGGTGCCCAGCAGGGCGGCAAGGTCGGCGCGAGAGCCTTCGGTAAGGCAGATCCAGGGGACGTCGGCGGCGAGGAGCAAGCGCAGGCGCGTGATGAAGGCGTCGGCTCCGTCGCTGTCGCCGCCGAACATGGGGCGGGTGTCGTGGGCGGTGAAGACCACGCGGACGCCGGCGGTGGCGCAGGCGTCGAGAAGGCATTCCAGGACGGCGGGGGCTTCGAGGTCGATGTGGTGGAGGTGGAGGACGTCGAGCCAGTCCAGCGGGGTGTGGTCGAGGATCCAGGAAGCGGTGACGTCGGCGGGGACGACGAGGCCGTGGCGGATCTCGGTGGGCTCGGGCGCGGTGTTCAGGGCGCGGATGCCAGGGCCGTGGAGCTTGCGGGCGTAGGGGGTGCGAGCGGGCAGGTGGACGACCCGAAGGCCGGAGGTCGGGGAAGCGATGGTCATCGGCGGACCTCGGGCAGGCCGACGGTGACGAGCTGGGTGGACAGGCCGTGGGAGGCGTCGTCGCTTCGGGTGACGCCGCCGTAGTGGATCTCGAAGCCGCGGGCGCGCAGGAGGGCCTGGAACTCGTCGCTGGCCCACTCGCGGACGTGGCTGGGATTGCGGGGCGGCCCGGGGGCGTCGTAGCCGCTGCGGAACTCGCGGGCGGGGGTGGAGAACACGGCGACGGAGGCGCCGTCCGACAGGAGGTTGCGGGTGAGCGCGAGGAGCGGGAGCGGGTCGAGGAGGTGTTCGATGACGTCGGAGCAGACGACGACGGAGCGTCGCAGGAGATCGGGAGCGAGCGGGAGGTATTCGGTCTTCTCCAGGTCGGCGTCGATCCACTGGCCGAAGGCGTGGTTCTCGCGGCACCAGGTGAGGTTGTCGCCGAAGTCGACGCCGATGTACGTCCAGTCGGGGCGTTCGGAGGCCAGGGCGGCGAGTTTGCCGGCGCGGCCACAGCCGAGGTCGATGAGGGTGTTGAGGCCGGAGTGCTCGGCGAGGGTGGCGGCGTAGGGGTAGACGTCGGGCTGCCAAGTGATGTCGTCGTCGGTGGTGTCGGTGAAGTACTCCACGGTGGTCCGGTGGCGGTAGCCGGCCCGGATGTGGTGGGTGGTGGCGTCGCCGAGGGGCTGACGGGAGAGAACGGGGTACGGCGCCGGGGCTGACGCAGGGGACAGCGCGGGAGTCGTGGACACAGTGAACTCCTTCGGTCGTGTCACAGCTGGGGCCAGAGCGAGAAGATGCCGACCAGGCGCTCGGTGAGCTCCTCGCGGAGTTCGCGCCAGCGGTGGCCGCCGGTGCGGCGGGCTTCGGCGGCCAGGTCGTAGGCGTGGCCGCCGGTCTCGGGCAGGCAGGCGAACATCTGGAGCAGAGCGGAGGTGTCGTCGTCCGGTCCGGAGTCGGTGTCGGCTGCGAGCAGGGTGCGGATGTCGTCGGCCGGCATGGCGGCGGTGATGCCGGAGCCGGGGATGCTCTTGCTCATCTTGGGAAGGCCGCCGAGGCCGGGGATCATCTTGGTGTAGATGCCGGAGAGGCGGTCGGCGGGCAGACCCCAGCGTTCGGCTCCGCGCCGGGCGAGCGCCACGTACTTGTGCTCGTCGACGCCGAGGGAGACCAGGACGTGGCGGTCCTGGGCGAGCAGGTGGACGAAGTCGGCGGCCATGAGGAGGGTGGCCTGCTTCATGCCGTAGGTGAGGTGGTCGAAGACACCGTGGTTGCGGTAGAGGCCGGAGAGGTCCTCCTCGGCCCAGGTGAAGTCGGCGTCGTCCAGGTGGCGGGAGAGCAGGAAGGCCGTGGCCAGGACGTCGGCGTTGCCCTCCTGGCGACGCAGGACTCCGCGCTGCTCGTCGAAGCCGAGCCGGCGGACGAACTCCTCGTACTGGTCGGCCAGTCGGCGGACATCGGCCAGCGGGGTGCGGCGGGCGTTGTAGGAGTCGAGGTCGCCGAGCACGATCTGGACGTGCAGTCCGTGCTGCTGGAGCGTGACGGCGCGCAGGAGTTGGAAGACGGTGCCGGCGTGCGGCGGGCCGCCGAGGCCGACGCCGGTGGTCACGGTGGCGGGCTTCCCGTCGGCGACGGCGGTTGCGAAGTCCCGGGCTCCGGTGTGGCACATCCATTTGGTGCGCAGGTCGTCCGGGCTCAGGTCGGCGAGCGGGAAGTCGATGGCGCCGAGGGCGGGTTCGGCATCGGCCTCCGGGGCGACGTTGTCGCTGGCGGCAGCAGTGGTCTCGGGAGCGATGCGCTCGTAGTTGTGGCGGGCGATGACGTCGTCGTAGTACGCGGAGTCGAACTTCACGGTGCGGTCACTTCCTTGTCCGGGGAGGTCGTAGTGGAGGTGTCGGTAGTGGAGCGCGATGCGAAGGCCCGGCGGACGAGGGGCTCGAAGCCGTCGGCGAGGAGGTTGCCGAGGACGGTGTTGCGGGGCGCGGCGACGCTGCCGAGATCGGCGGTGACGGTGCCGTCGGCCAGGACCCAGACCCGGAAGGGATAGGCGTCCTCGGCAGCCCGGGTCGGCTGGTCGTACACCTGGATGCCGGTGCCGGACAGCAGGTCGCGGACGTGGGCGACGGCCTGGGTGAACGCCTCGCGGTCGTAGGCATAGAGGTCGGCCTTGCGGGAGTTCGCGCGGCCGATCGGCCGGTACTGGGAGATCAGCCAGTACTCCACCGGCGTACTGGCAGCCAGACCGGTGATGATCTCGGCGAGGCTGGGGAGGGCGGCCAGCGAAACGGCGGTGGTGAAGGTGTTGAAGGCGAGGCGCCGCCGGTCGGACGCGAGCAGGGCGGTGTTGGCCCGGAAGGTGGTGAAGTAGCCGTCGCCGCGGAACCAGTCGGCGCTCTGCTCGTCGGGGCCGTCCACGGCCAGGGAGTAGAGGGTGACGTGGTCGCGCAGTCCGGCGTAGCGGTCGGCGAGCAGCAGGCCGTTGGTGTGCAGGTTGGTCTCGAAGCCGGCGGCCTGGGCGTGCTGGAGCGCGGGCTCCAGGTGGTTGTCGTACGGCATGACGGGGTCGCCGCCGGTGAAGACGATCCTCCGCGCCTCCGACTCGGCGCGGACGCGGTCGATGACGCGGCGGACGGTGGCCTCGTCGGTGTGCACCCGGTTACGTTCGCGGTAGCAGAAGCGGCACACCCCTGGGGAACCGGCCGTCTTCGGCAAGTCCCAGGCGTTGCAGTCGGTGTTGAGGACCAGGTGCACGATGGCGAGTTCTTCGTGGGTCAGCATGCGGTCGTCTCCCTGTCGGAGGCCGGACGGTGGTCCGAGGGCAGTCGTAAGAGGGCGTCGACCGTGCGTGGGGCACCGCCCGTGAGGAACACGAAACGGCGCAGGGTGTGCAGGGCGGCGCCGTCGTCCACGACGGCGAGCGCGGTGGCCAGCCCAGCCCGCAAGGTGGGGGCGGCGCCGGCGGTCACCATCAGGACAGCCGCGTTCAGGGCGACGGTGCGCCGGGCCACCGCCGAGGCCCGGCCGGCGAGGAGATGCACGATGGCGGCGACGTTCGCGCGCGGATCGGCGCGCTGTGCCAGGGAGCCGAGGCCACCGACCGGGCCCACGACACCGCTGGCCTCGCCGACGGCGCGTGCGAAATCCAGGTCCTCCTGGCCAGCGGTCAGGCGGCAGACGCGGACGGTACCGCCGGGAATCAGCTCGTCGACCTGACTGCCGCGCACGGGGGAGGAGTTGACCACGGTGACGTCACCGAGGCCGAGTCGGTGCAGCAGTCGCGCGGACACCTGGACGGCCGGGTGGGACAGGCCGTAGACGAAGCCGTGGCAGGCCACCGGGCTCAGCAGGGCGGGGAAGCCCAGGCTCAGGGCGTGCACGGCCTGGAACCGCTGCCCGTAGCGCCGGTCGAACTCCGGCACCCGGTGCTCGATGGAGAAGAACCCGAAGCCGCACTCCCCCGCGATGTCCACCATGGCCTGCGGCGAGAGATGCTCGCACCGCGCACCCACCACGTCCATGAAGTCCCGGGAACCGGTCTTGGAGGAGGCGCTGCGCGAGCCGAGCTTTGCGATGTGCGCGCCGCCCGCCGCGGCGACCAGCGCGGCAGCCGAGCTGATGTTGATCGTCTTGTACGTCTTCTTTCCGCTGCCGGTGTAGCCGACCAGGCGCATCCCCAGCGGCGGCATCAGGGGCTCCCCAGCGCTGCGGTCCAGCGCGCGGGCGGCCCGGATCGCGGCTTCCACCTCGGCAGGGCGCGGTCCGCGAAGGAGTAGGGCGGTCAGCACGCTGCCGAGCATCACGTCACGGGGCGGGCCGGCGGGTAGCCGGAGCAGGTGCAGCAGACCGTTGTGGACCTCGGCCGGGGAAATGTCGTCGGGTGAGTTGACCAGGTGCACGAGGTCGGGGATCGGGACGGGGGGCGAGTGCATCGCGGAGCTCCTAGGGGTGAAGTCAGCTACGGGAAGTGAGCAGTACTTTCAGCGGTCGGCGCGCAGCGTCGGGGCGGAGCGCGTCCAGGGCGTCGGGCAGCCAGGCGAGCGGGTAGCGGGTGGAGATGAGGGCCGTGGCCCACGCGCTGTCCGCGTCCTGGTCGAGCAGGTGGAGGGCGTCCCGGAAGTCGTCGCAGTCGTTCGCGCGGCAGTAGGAGTACGAGCCCCGGACGGTGAGTGAGCGTCGGAACACCTCGCGCACCGGGGTGGGCAGCTGCACCTGCGGGGCGTAGGCGTTCTGAACGAGGACCGTGCCGCCCTCCCGTACCGCCTCGAGCGCCTGGAGCAGCGGCGCGGGCGAGTGCCCAGAAGCCGCGTCGACCACCGCGTCGCACGCGCCCGCAGGGAGACCTGGAGCCGGGCAGACGGTGACGGAGGTGCCCGCCAACAGGGTCCGGAGCCGAGCTTCGTGGTCCGGCCTGCGAGTGGTGAGGAGGACGTCCCATCCGGCTCGGGCCGCGACGACTGCGGTGCAGATGCCCAGGGTGCCGGCGCCGATGACCCCGAGGCGGCTCGTGCCACTGGAGGGTGGTGCTTGCAGGCCGCACCGCACGCCGTGCAGGGCGACCGCCACCGGGTCGGCGAGGACGAACACAACCGGATCAGGTGCTCCAGCAGGCAGCGGCACGGCGTTCCGTACGGGAACGCGAACGGACTCGGCCAGGCCGCCGGGCAGGTCCCAGCCGATGCGCCGCAGGCCGGGGCACAGGTGGATGCGGCCCAGGACGCACTCGGCACATGCATCGCACCCGACCAGCGGGTTGACCGCGACCCAGTTCCCGGTGGTGTCGTCGATGCCGACGACCTCGTGGCCGGGCACCCACCCTTCGGGTATCGGTCCGCCCCAGGAGTCCGAGCAGAGCTTGCTGGTGTCGCTCCCGCACAATGCCGAGAAGCGCACCCGGACGTCTGCCGTCCCGGTGTCTGCCGGCAGTGCGGCGCGACGCACAGGCGCGAGGCGTAGCGGACTGTCCGGCTCCCTGCGCTGAGCTTCCCAGACGAGCGTGCCAACGCCGGTCACCGGACTTCCTGCCAGTTCGAGTTCGAGACGCCCAACCAGGTCGGCAGGGCCTCGACGGACTTGAGCGTGACGCCCGGCCAGGGCTGTCCGTGGTCGCCGAAGGCCAGCGTGTCCGTGCCGCCCCGTCGTTCCACCCGCACCGCCCGCATTCCGCAGCGCAGGGCCCCGAGCAGTTCGTTGCCACCACCGTCGCCGCAGTACAGCACCGAATCCGCAGCGTGCCCGAGGCGCTCGGCGACCCGCGCGTACAGGTGCCGGGTCGGCTTCACTGCGCCCTCGCGGCAGCTGAACAGCGCCACGTCGAACTGTTCGGAGAGTTCGGAGTGGTGCCACGCCTCGGCGATGTCGGGGGCCGCGTCGCTCAGCAGCGCCAGCCGGATGCCGGACCGCCGCAGCGTGTGGAGGCTCTCCAGCACTGACGGCTCGGCACGCAACCGTCGGGGCGCCAGCTGTCGGAGTACCGACTCCACCTGGGGGACGTACTCAGCCGGTGCCCCGCACTGTTCGGCGAGATGCGCGGCGATCTCGGTGGGCGTGCTCAGGGTGCCGTCGTGCCGAGCCAGCCAACTGCCGCCGAGTACCTGGTCGGCGATGTGGTCCGGCACGTGCAGTTCGGCGGCGATCCTCCGCGCGGCATGGCTTCGCTCGCGGTCGTCCGGGGCCGGAACCAGAGTTCCGAAGAGGTCCAGGATCACGGCGGTGGGCCGCCATCCGGCAGGCGTCGCAGTGGCGATCGGGCTCTGTTCCGGGCGGGTCAGGGTGCTGTCCATCAGTTCCCTTCCGTCACTGGCGACGGCGATGGGCCGAGGCCGGTGATCGAATTACCAAGTGGGGGCTTCTCCAACGGCTCTGCCGGCCGAAAGCCGGAGGTTGAGGAGCTGTTGAAAGCCTGCCCGCCGGAGCCCGTTCCGGCGTAGGTCCGCGCGTCGCACCGCCGTAGAACCGGCACCGAACCCAGTCGGGCGGTACCGGAGTGCGAGTCGATCACCACTCGTCGCGGCTGTGGTACTCGTGCTGAACCCGTGCTGAACCATTGGCCGTACGACCCGGGACGCCTCGGAATAGGCTGCTAGCGTCGTCAGTACCGATTGCAGGGGGTCGAGTGGGCACGGTGCAGCGTTGGTCAGGTCGTGAGGCCAAGGCTCTCCGTGAGGCATTACGGATGACCGTCCGCGGCTTCGCAGCCCACCTCGGTGTCAGCGACCGGACGGTGTCCAAGTGGGAGGCCGGCGGGGAGCACCTGTTCCCCGTGACCGACTCGCAGGCACTGCTCGACACAGTCCTCGACCGGGCGGACCCCGACGCTGTGGACCGCTTCCGACAGCTCCTCGACGGGCACGCCCGTCATCGAGCGACCACTGCGGGAAGTTACGTCCTAGCGCCACCTCCGGAGCCCGGCTTGGTACACAGATCCGAAGACTTCGACAGCGTCATCTCCCTGCTGGCCGAGGCAAACGCATCCGGCAGGAGCCCCGTCCTGGCGGTGTGCGGACCCGGCGGCTTCGGCAAGACGACCCTGGTCACGCAGGTGTGCGAGGACCCCGGTGTCCGGGAGTTGTTCCCCGAGATCCTCTGGGTGGAGACGGGAGAAGGCTGCACCGCGGCCCGCGTCGTGGAGCTGATCTCCGATCTCTGCGTGCACGTCGACGGCACACGTCCCGCACTCACCGACCCCGAGCAGGCCGGCTTCCACCTGGCCCGTGTGCTGCAGGACAGGCGGGTGCTGCTCGTCATCGACAATGTCTGGTCGGCGGCGGACCTGGCTCCGTTCCTGTTCGGCGCGCCATCCTGCACCCGCCTCGTGACCACGAGGAACATCCGCACCTGCCCGTCGACGGCCCAGGTGCTGCGGCTCGGCCCGATGTCGGCTCCGGAGATCAGCGAGCTGCTGACCCGATCCGTCTCCCGCCTGACCCGGCCGGCCGCCGACCGGCTGGCGGCCCTGTGCGGCGGGTGGCCGCTACTGGCCACCGTGGTCGGCTCCAACGTCTCCTCCGACCTGGCCGCGGGAGCCTCGGCCGAACGGGCCGTCACCGAGGCCAGGCAGGCACTGCACGCCCACGGCCCACAGGCGTTCGACGTCTGGGACGTGGACCAGCGTTCCAACGCGATCGGCCACGCCATCACCGCCAGTCTGCGCAGTCTCGACGAGGGCGTACGGATCACCGGCGGCTCGTCGCTGCGCGAGCGCTACCTCTCCCTGGCGGTCTTCCCTGCCACGCTCCCGGTGCCCTTGAGCGTGCTCACCCACTGGTGGGGCACGTCCCACGGCTGGTCGGCCAGCGCCGTCCGCCAGTTCTGCCGGATCCTGGCCGACCGCTCGCTGATCAGCGCGTATCTGGCCGGCCGGGACGCGGTGGTCCTGCACGACGTGTTCCGCTCCTATCTGAAGCACATGGTGGGCGGTCAGTGGGAAACTCTGCACGCCTCGTTGATCGATTCCTACCGCAGCGCCGGTGCCGCGGACTGGTCTCAGCTGCCGGCGTCCCACCCCTACATGTGGCAGCAACTGCCGTACCACCTGCACGAGGCCGGACTCGATGACGAGCTGGTGGACCTGCTGTCGTCCACCTCGTACGTGGCGCGCAAGGCCGCGACCATCGGCAGCCAGTCCCTGGCGGCCGACGCCATAGTCCTCGGGACCGTCGAACCCTTCCGGGCCGAGTCACACCCCCGGCACCGGGACTGGCACCGGGCGGGCACGCTGACCGGGGCCGGATACCTGCTGCACGGGCTCCGAACGCCGCAGGACATGGCATCGACGCTGACCCTCGCCCTCGTACGGGCGGGCGACCTACCGTCCGGCAGCACCACGGAGACCGCCGACGCAGTCGGCTTCCAGACCTCGTGGGCCCGGGCCGCCGCAGTGGAGCACGGCCACGTGGGCGCCGTCGTCTCGGTCGCGACCGCTGCGGGCCTCATCGCCTCCGGCGGGGAGGACGGCGCCGTCCGGGTCTGGGACCTCGCCTCGCGCACCCTGGTCCACGCCTTTCACGCCCACACCGGCTGGGTGTTCGCCACTGCCCTGACGCATGACAGCGCGCTGCTGGCCTCGGCGGGCGAGGACGGCCTGATCCGCCTCTGGAGCCCCCGCACGGGAAGAGCTCTCGGAATCCTCGCCGGTCACGACCGCCGGGTCCGCTGCCTCAGCTTCACCCCGGACGGCCGGTACCTGCTGTCAGCGGCCGAAGACGGGAACGTGCGGGTCTGGAAGGTCGAGGAACTGAGCCTCAGTCACTCGATGGCGACCTGCGGAACGCCACTGTGGACGGTCTCCGTCGACGCCGCAGCGCGGGTCGTGGCCGCAGCGGGCGAGGACGAGTTCGTCCGCCTCTACGACCTGGCGACCGGCGCGCTCCTCGACGAGAAGGCGGGTCACCGCGACTGGGTCCGGTCGGTGGCCTTCTCCCCCACCGGCGGGCTCCTCGCCTCGGGCTCGGGCGACCGCTCCGTGGTCCTCTGGGACACCAGCGGCGGCAGGCTTAACCAGGTCCGGCGGGTGGACGACCTTCCCGCACGTGTCCGCTCAGTGGTCCTCGACAGCCAGTCGGACCTCCTCCTCGCCGCAACCGAAGACGCCGTCGTCCGGGCGTTCGACGCTAGCGGGCCGGTCGGCGAGGTTCAGATGCCGCCAGGCGTCGACTGGGTCCGGGCACTGGCCTGCGCAGCCGACGGCACGGTCGTCGCCGGCTGCGAGGACGGCGCCCTGCGGCTGTGGACGAAGTCGGAACCCGACGGGCTCCACACAGTGGCCGAAGGCTCGAACACGGTCTGGTCCACCCACATCACGTCCGACGGCGGTCTCGGCGCCGTCGGCCACGGTGACGGCCACGTCGAACTCCTGGACCTGCCCACCGCAGCGTCGCGCCGCGAACTGCTGGGCAGCGCGGGCCGGGTGTGGTCGGTGGCCACCGGTGGCAGGTACGTCGCGGCGGCCTGCGGGGACGGCTCAGTCCACGTCTGGTCCCTCGACGACGAGAGCTGGGCCCTGCGGCTCAACGACGACGTCACCCGGAGCTGGAGCGTCGCGGTGGCCCGGTCCGGCACCCGGCTCGCCGCCAGCACCGGCGACGGGCACATCCGGTGCTGGGACCTCCCCTCCGGAGCGCTGGTGTGGGAGCAGCAGGCCCATGCCGGCCGCGTGCGGTCGCTGGCGTTCGACGCCGAGGGACACCTGCTCGCGGCGAGCGGCGGCGACGGCTCCGTGCACCTCTGGGATTCGCGCACGGGCCGACACCTCAGCCGGTTCGTGAACCCCGGAGGATGGGCGCGGTCGATCGCCGTCGATGCCGCGGGCGCCCATCTCGCGGTGGGGTCGGGCACTGGGGAGATCCATGTCCGCGACGTCCGGACCGGCCAGTTCACCGCTCACCTGTCCGGACACGTCGGCCGGGTCCTCATGATGGCCTTCGGCGACGATCCTGACCGGCTGCTGTCGGCTGCGGCGGACGGAACCGTGCGGGCCTGGTCGCTCAGCCACCAGCACCAACTCGCCGAGGCACGCGTCGACGCGACGCTGAACTGCGCCGCCGCCGACCCAGGTACGGGTCGCGTGCTCGTCGGGAGCGCGGCCGGCCCTGCGTCGCTGCAGCTCCATCACGGGCAGACCGTGGATCATGTGGCGGGACCCGCCGACAGCCGAGGAGAAGGACGAATCTGAGCATGCCCAGCGCACCCGTGATCCTGAGCGGCACCCCCGGCTCGTTCGCCCGGAACGTCTTCCACGAGCGGCACCCGAAGCTCATCCAGCAGGTGCTCGACGCACTGCCGTACGAGCCTACCGGGCGGGCAGCGATCGAGGATCTCCTCTCCGAGAGCACTGACGGTGTGCTGCATCCGCTCAGCACCAGTGCCCATGATCACCAGCAGTGGCTGGAGTGGGGTGAGGCCCTGTTCGGACGGCCGTGGGGCGAGGCGCCGTTCCTGTGGGCCGAGAGCTACTTCTACCGCAGGCTGCTCGAAGCCACCGGCTACTTCCGGCCCGGGACTTGGCAGGGCATCGACCCGTTCGCACCGTTCAAGGACGCCGAACTCGCCGGCCCGGCCGTCGACGCCGAGCTGGCAGCCCTCGGCGACCTGCCCTCGGACTTCACCGACAAGCGAGCCGCCACGCTTCTCTCCTCGGCGCTCTGGGGCAACCGCGCCGACCTGAGCTTCCAGATCGCGGCGGAGGCCGGAGGGTCGATCGCGTCCGACCTGGTGGCCGACGACAGCGAGTCGCTCTGGGCCGAGCTGGAGCGGGCCGAAGGCGGGCGTGTCTGCATCATCGCGGACAACGCGGGCCGGGAGCTCCTGCCGGACCTGGTGCTGGTCGACCACCTCCTGGCCTCCGGCCTGGCGGCACAGGTCGTCGTGTACGTGAAGCCACAGCCGTACTACGTGTCGGACGCGACGATGGCCGATGTCCTCGCCACCGTCGAGCGCCTGCGCACCGCCACCACGGCGGCTGCCGCGACGATCGGCGAACGGCTGTGGCGAGCGATGAACAGCGGCGCGCTCGTGATCCGCACACACCCGTTCTTCTGCGCGCCGCTGCCTTTCCACGACATGCCCGCCGATCTCCGGGCCGAGTTCACCGGCGCGGCGATGACGATCCTCAAGGGCGACCTCAACTACCGCCGCCTGGTCGGCGACCAGCTCTGGCCGCCGGCCACCTCGTTCACCGAGACGGCGGGCCACTTCCCCTCACCCGTCGCGGCGCTGCGGACGCTGAAGTCGGACGTGATCGTCGGTGTCGACGCCGATACCGTCGCCCGGCTCGACAGCACCGGGACGCCGTGGCGCACCGATGGCCGCCACGCCGTCATCCAGGTCCACCCCCGCCCGTAGTCGAAGCACCGGCCCGGCGCCCCCGCCGCCTCCGATCGTTCGAGGCTCACCCGGCGAACGTCGGATCCGGACTGATCTGCAGTGCGGCCTTCGCGGCGCGCATCGCGTCCCGGACTCGTGCGGCACCAGCGCGGGTTGCCGCTTCTCCGCCCCCGACTGTGAGCGTGCGGGTTTCGAGGCCCGCGCAGGGGCGGCAGATGCCCGGCTGGGGCACCGGGTCGTGGCACTTTGCGCACTCGGCGTACCGGGTCGATGCTGGCCGCACAAGGGCCTGTACGGGCGGCATCTTGCGCTCCAGGCGGTAGCGCAGAACCGCAACCGCCGAGTGCATCGGGGCGGGCAGGCCCGGTAGCAGGGCCTGGGTGAGGTCGGCCTGGGTCGCGCCGCGATCCAGCCACTGCGCGACGAGGGGCGCGAGTTCCTCAGCTTCGGCCTGGCCGACCCGCAGGCGCGGCTCGGGGCGGATCACCCGGAACAGCGTGGCGACAGCCTCGCGGACCTGCTCGTCCGGCACAGGTTGCTCGTTGATCTCCTGGGGGTCTTCCTCCCGCCCTCCTGGTCTCGCCTGCGGCTCGTCGGTGCGGTGCGGCTCCCCGGCCTGCTCGACAGGGAGGGAGGTTTCTTTCACCAGGTCCTTTACAAGGGCGTCAGCACCGCCGGTGGTCGCTTCACCGGAGACCGGACGGGTGGTACCCGGCAGCGCGAGCTGTGGGGTGTCGTAGACGTGGGTCTCGGTGATGATCGTGCCGTCCGGCATGCGGATCTTCTCGACGCGGTAGAAGCCGAGGTCGGCCAGCTCCTTCAGGGCCTTGCGGATCGCGCCTCGGCCCTGGGGGCTGGTGTCGGCCATGTGCCGACCGTCCTCGCGCCAGCCGTCCGGGCGGGAGAGGAGGTCCGCGAGCAGGCCGCGGGCGGTGTAGGACAGCTGCCGGTACTGCAGCATGCAGTTGGGCAGCACGGTGAAGTTGCGTACGTGTTCGGTACGATGGACTCGCACGGGAGTTAGCGCTCCTGGTGCCGGACCCCGGGATGTTTGCCGCATCGCCGGGGTCGCCTATTTTCGGTTGGACTTGGGAACGTAGCACACGGACCGATCGAAGATCGACGCGATCGGCGAGCGATCACCATCACACTCGATCCGCTCTCACCGCAATCCCCAAACGGCAGGGTTGGGAGAGTTTTACGGAGTAAAGGACAGCCCGGTTTACCGAGGAAAGCCTCGTCGCTTTACTCGGTAAACCGGGACTTCCCTGTTCAGTTTCTGAACAGGGCGGCCGTTCAGAGACTGAACAGAGATGCTGTTCACTCAGTGAACAAGACACCCGTTCAGTGAGTGAACAACCTCCCCGTTCACTCGGTGAACAGCAGTGCCAGGCGGGATCGCTAATCGAGGTAGGTCAGTCGGAAGAGGCCGTCGAAGCCGAGTCCCTGGTACATCTCGTCGAAGGACGCCCACACGTGCTCGTCCTCCGTGGCGCCGCGGGCGGCGGTGACGTCGGCGGTCTCCAGATCGTGTTCCCGCCACTCGTGCGCGCAGCGGCATCGGACGAAGACCAGGTCGGGTTGGACGTGGATCAGGAGCCAGTCGCGGGCGGCGTTGCAGGTGGCGCAGGTGAGGGTGATGCCGCGGAGGTTGAGGGGTTCGGGGTGGGGGACGGCGAGGACGGCGGGGCGGTGTTGGGGGTTGTGGTCGGCGTTGGCCGGGTTGGTCATTCGGTGCCCTTCGGTGTCGGTTGCAAGCACCACAAGACGACCGGCGGCCGAACAGTTCCCGGAAGCCGAAGACAACATCAGATCGACACCACGGCTGCCCCGCAGACCAGTTGGTGGCGCCCCAGGGGCGGTTTCCTCGGGGAATCTGCGGGGCTTTCCTCGGAAAGGTGCTGCGGATTTCCGGGAAAGCCCGTCCTGGTGGCCTGCCGTTGTTTGTGGCGTCAGTCCTGGCCCGACGCCCTTGGTGTCGGCTTCAGGGTGCGGTCAACCGGTCGGCGAGGGTGCGTTCTTCGGGTGTGGGAAGGACCAGGGAGGCGGGGGGGGGGGGGGGGGCCCCCCCCCCCCCCCCGGGGGGGGGTTAACCAAGGGGGGGGTCGACCCCCCGGCCCGCCGGGCCGGCGGCGGGGGCGGGGGGTGGGGCCGGGCCCCC
>NZ_JBHWIR010000007.1:41222-43680 GCF_042731835.1 Kitasatospora sp. NPDC059817
GGGGGGGGGGGGTTTTTGGGGGGGGGGGGGGGGGGGCCGGGGGCGGGGGGGGGGGGGGGCGCCCCCCCCCCCCCCCCCCCCCGTCGCTGGGCTGGTTACCGCTTGGGGCGGTACGACCCGGGTACCGGCGGTGCCGGAGGCGCGGGCGGTTGAGGGGCCGTTCCCGCTGCGGGGGTGGTGGTGCGGCGGGTGGTGCTCCTGGACAGGGCCGCGCTGGTGCGCAGTTCGTCGTGGGTGGCGGCCGGTCCGGGGGCGGGGAGGTGGGCGGCGCGGCGGATGCGCCAAGTGAGGACGGCGGCGGGCGAGGCGGCGGTGGCGAGTTCGCGTCGTCCGGCGGCGTTGGTGAGCAGGGTGGTCGGGTCGTGGCCGGCGGCTTCGGCCTGGGCGAGGGTGGCGGCGAGGGCTGCCCAGTTGTCCTCTGCGATCAGACGGGCGGCCTGGTCGGCGGGCAGGGTGCGGCGGACGGCGTCGGCCTGCCGGTCGTGGTCCGCCTTCGGGAGGCAGTGGCCTTCGAGGGTCAGGTGGGCGATCGGCTTGGCCGCGTGCCGGGTGTAGGCGGCGCGCAGGTGGTCGGCCGCCGCACGGGCGGCGTCGGCCTGGCGCCGGTGGCCTTGGGCGGCGTGCCACTTGGCGATGACGATCGCGAGCAGGACGAGGCTGGTCAGGATCGTGGCGGCGGCCGTGCCCTCCTCGCCTCCGGTGCCGCCCATGGGGCCGCCGTAGAGGAGTTCGCGGGCAGCGGAGCGCATCGCTCGCATCTCTCCTCGGGCGGCGCGGGTGCGGGCGACGGCGGTGAACTCCAGGGCCCGGGCGGCCTGGTTGATCTCCTTCCTGGACAGGACGGGGCTGGTGAGCGCGAGGGTGTCGAGCACCTCGATGGCACCGCTGACCACCGCGGCGACCTGACCGGCCCGGGGCTCGTCGTCGATGGTGGCGACGGCATGGTCGGTGGTGGTGCTGGCCCGGTACCGGACCGCGGCCGGCCGCCCCTTGCCACCCGGACGGCTGAGGGCAGGCTCGTCGATGCCGATGGCGAAGCGCTCGTGGATCTTGGGAAGGGTGAGGTCGGCGGCGAGCTGGCTGCCGGAGAACCACACCGGACCACCCGGATCACCAGTGGGCAGGGCGAACTTGTAGCCCCTGGCGTCGCCGGAGGGCAGGCGGCGGACCTCGAACTGGATCCCCTGCGCGGTGAGGCGGGAGAGGAACTCCTCCTCACCGGCGGCCCCGGCCAGGGCCCGGCGCACACCGGTCCGCAGTCGGGTCCGCCCGGTCTCCTCCTGGCCCAGGCGCTCGGCTTTGCGCAGCTCAGGGCTCTTGGCGCGCTTGGGGATCGCCGCCCGGTATTCCGGTGTGCGGGTGTCGGACAGGTCCTTGAGCCGGTACTGCCTCTCGATCTCGGTGAGCTCGGTCTCCGCCCGGTACTGGTCACCACGCAGGCGGGCCTGGGTCAGGTCCGCGCGCACCGTGGTGGCGAGGATGTGGATGTGGTTGTCCCCGTGGTGCACCGCGACCCACCGGCATCCGTTGGGATCGCCGTCCTGGGCGATGCCGGCGGCGGCCACGATGCGGCGGGCGATGTCCGCCCACTCCTCGTCGCTCAAGTTCCTGTCGGACGGGTCTGCACGGACCATGCGGTGGTAAACGTGCTTCTTGACCAGCCTGCCGTAGCAGACGACGTGAAGATCGAGGGCGTCCCGCAGCTGGGCCAGGGTGGCCTCGCCGTCGCGGCCCGGGTCGGGCGCGAAGCCGTCCCACGAGGCCACGAGGTGCGGGTCGGTGTGCTCGTTGCGCCTGCCCGGACCGTACAGGTACTTGAGCGCCTCGAGCGTGTTCTTGCCGGAGCGGGATGTGGTGATCACCGGCGGGCGGCCTTCGCCACACGCATCGCAGTAGTGTCGACCTGGGCAACGGCCCGGCGGGTCTCAACCACCAGCTCCCTGGCCTTGTCCAAGGTGATCTGCGCCGGGCCGTGGTCGATGCCGATCTGGGCGTTGAGCTGGAAGGCGATCTGGTTGCCGTTGACGCCGACCTTGCCGAGCTGGAACCGCGCGGCGTCTAGCGAGCGCACGGCCTCGTCCAGCTGCTCGTCACGGGTCACCGTGCCGGCGCTGCCGGCGGTCAGGGCCTGGCGCTCCAGGTAGTCGGCGACGGTCAGGCCGGCCGCCTGCGCGAGGCGCTTGATCTGCGTTTCGCGTTCGGCGGTGCAGCGAAAGCCGAGCTTCTTCGTCTTGGGGTTCTCGCTGTCGCGTCGGCGGCGCTTGGGACGACGCGCGCTGGCACGCTCAGCGCGCTCAGCTCGGGCGGGCGTGAACGGCTCGACGGCGGGCTTCTCCTCCTGCTTCGCCGCGCCCTCGCGGTGAAGCTCCGGTGCTGCCGCCCTCGGCAGCACCGGCCCGTCCACGCCCCCCTGGGCGTGGGCGTCCGCGGGCGGGGGCCCGGAGGGGGCCCCCCCCCC
>NZ_JBHWIR010000007.1:43690-47175 GCF_042731835.1 Kitasatospora sp. NPDC059817
CGCCGGGCGGGGCGCCCGCGCGCGCGGTCGCGGGGGGGGCGGCTCCTCCGGCGGCGGGGGCGAAGCCCCCGGCGCGGCCCCCGCGCCCGCGGCCTTCCGCGGGGGGCGCGGCCCCGGCCCCCCCCCCGGCCCGTCCACGCCCCCCTGGGCGTGGGCGTCCGCGTGCGTGGCCCCGTAGGGGCCCCGCACGCACTCGCTTGCTCCGCTGTTGACCTGCGGGTGGTCAACTCCGTTGCGGTCCAGTGAGGTTACAACACCAGCCGCGTGCTCGTGCGGCGTCGGCCGGGTGTCGGTCAGGGTGTGCTCCTGGGGTGGTGGGGTCGGGGTGTGCAGTGTCCGGGCGATGCCGGGTTTGGCGGTGCCGGACTTCACGGGTAGAAGTGGGCCCGGTCCCGGCTCGACGGCGGTCCGGCCGGCGCCCGGCAAAAGGCCCGGTCCCGTCAGGGTCGGGCAGTGACCGCAGACGGGACCGGCAGGCAAGGGACTTCTGCTCATCGGCAGAAGTCCGGGTGGCCGACCGGCAGGTGCTGACGGACCGGGTCGTCCGGGAACTCCTTGCGGAGCTCGTCCATCAGGACCGTGAAGCGCGTACTGCCGAGCGGCAGCTTGGCCTCGCGGACCGCACGCTCGACGACCGGACGACTGGGACGGCCGTGCGCCCGGACCGCCGGGCGACTGACCTCCAGCAGCTGGTCCATCGACGCGCCCGGAGGCCGTCCGGTCCGCCGAGCCGGACCGCCATCGGGTGCGGGGAGCCCCTCATCCCCCTCCGGAAGGTGGTCGACGGTCCGCAAAAAGGGGACTTCTGCCGACCTCTCCGGGACCGGACCGGCGCCGGCGTTGCCGGACCGGTGCTGGAACTCCGGACCGGCAGAAGCACCGCCGGTGGGACCGCTGTCGCTCACGGCGGACGGACCATGGTCCGCGCGAGTGGGGACGGCCGACCGGACCGAAGCGTCCGGACCACTCCGACCATCCGGTCCGACAGAGGTGGGGACCGTGCGGTCGGCGGAAGTCACGGCGGACGGTCCGGTCGATGCCGGGGTGGGGGCGTGGCGGGCGATGAGGATGTAGAGGTGGACGGCGCCGCCGAGGGCGAGCGGCGAGAGGGTGGACAGCGCGCCGACGACGCTTTCGCCGAGCCTCAGCCCGCTGCTGTGGTCGAGCAGGCGGTTGAGGCGCACGGCGTGCAGGGCGTTGGCCCACACGCTGGCGGCGGTCGCGCCGGCGAAGAGGAACCACGCGTAGACGCGGGCCGCCCATGGTGCGGCCCGCAGGACGAGCAGGGTGCGGACGCCGTAGGCGATGAACCCGTCGACGGTGAACGGGAAGACGTACGTCAGCGGTCCGCGCACGTGGATGGCGACGGCCATCTGCTGCAGGGCATCGAAGGACAGGGCGAACCCGGCCGCGCCGATCAGGGCGACGGCGAGGCGGTCCCAGAAGGTCACACGGGCGGCGCGAACGCGGGGCGCGGCATGGACGGGAAGTACCGGTATGGCGGTGGTCGTGGTGGGCTCCAGAGCTCGGGGGCTATGCGCTTAGAATGGACTTGCCATTCGATGAGGATTATGTGTAGCATGCCCCTCGCTCGAATGCAAGAACGATCAGAGGGTGATGCAAGGTGAATCGAGTGTCCGACCAGTCAGACCAGCCGGGAGGCTCACCGGCGGCTCCCGCGCTCAGCGAGGAGCACGCCGCCGAACGCGTCCGCCTGGAGCGCGAGTATCGAGGTTGGAGCACCGGCGAACTCGCCAAGCGGATGACCGCCGCCGGCTACCCGATGAACCAGTCCTCCGTGTGGCGGATCGAGAGCGGCGAGCCCCGCCGCCGGATCAACCTCGACGAGGCGATCGGCTTCGCCAAGGTCTTCGGCCTGCCCCTGGAGGAGTTCCTCGGCCCGCCCGAGTCCTCCTCCAACAAGCACATCACCCAGGTCACCACCGAGGTCATCGCCCGGTACCGCTTTCTGCTCGACCTCATGATGAGCACCAGCGAGGTGTTCAAGGCAGTCGACCAGTACTGCGCGATGTTCCCCCAGCACGCCGAGGAGCTGAACGACCGCATCGCCCGCGCCATCGCCGAGGAGAACCGCCGCCGCGGCCCGCTCCGCGAAAGCCCCATGGTCTTCCTGCGCTACCCGACCTTCAAGCAGGTCGACCAGCCAACGGACACCCCGCCCCAGACGTAGCCCGCCAGCCGTCGCGAAGCACGACCGTGATCGTTCTTCGGAAAGCGCCCGACATCGCCTACAGTGCCCGCTGCACCACGCAGGCACCGTTTGGCGCGGCCGGGAAGCAGAGCTACCGTCCACCCGCGTGGCCACCCCGCCACCGCGCCCGCCCGTCCACGCCCCATCAACCGGTGCAGGACCACAGCCCGCCAGCCACCGAGAAAGGAATCACGTGCCACTCACCGCGCATCGCGCACCCACGTCGCCCCGTGCGGTGATCGCGCCAGCACCGCCCCGGCGCACCTCTCCGGCTCCGGCATTCGCTGCCGGAATGCCCAGACCGATCTGACGGTCTTCCCCAGCTACCGCCCGCTCGCGCAGGACTCCGCCCCTGCCCCGCTCGCGACGCAGCTTCTCCGCCGCCCCGCCCTCTGGCGTGTGGCCGGCTTCACGACGCCGCCCAGCAGTCGGCGCGTCTCGCCGCTCCCGATCCGGAGCGAACACCACCCCAACCCCCACCGCACCGCCCTCGGCTTCCTCACGCTGCCCGCGCACAGGAAGCCGACCGCCGGACAGGAGACCCATGCCCGTCACCGCCCTCGCGCGGAATTCCCACACCCCCACCGCCGCGATACTCACCAGCGCGGCGAGTACCCAGTCCCACTCGGCGGTCGCCCAACCAGTCGGACGGCTCCACCTCGGTCGGCGCGTGGACAACCGGCCCGAGTCGCTGGCCACCTGGCTAGTGACGACCTCCCAGTCCTCGATCGCGGTAGCCGTCGCTGACCACTTCGATGTGGCCCATGCGCGCGCCGTAGCGGCGGCGGACGGCGAGATCGAGGTCATGACCCGCACGCCAACGATGCGGATCGTCGTCAACGCCGAGGCGATCACCGCCAACATGCGGCGGTGGGGCCAAGGTCGGCTCGTTCACCACTGCGACGGGACCGTCTTCCTCTCGCCGCCCACAGCCGCCGGTTCCCATTGTGGATGCCCTCCATCGATGACGGACCGTAAGGCCCTGGCCAAGGCCGGACGTGGCCCGCACCCGAGCGTGACGGTCGACTTCCGGCTCGCGCAGCTTCCGGGCCTCGGCGTGTTCCGTTTCCAGTCCGCCTCCTGGAAGCTCGCCGAGTCCTTGCCGACCGTTCGTGCCGCTCTCGACGCCACTGGCGGCGAGGCGCTCTGCGAGCTGGCCATCCAGCGCGTGGACGTCCCCGTCGGCGGAGGATCCCACCTCGCGTATCGCATGCCGGTCCTCACGGTCCTCGGCCCCTGGGGCTGACGAGGAGGGGGCAGCCCACACGGGCTG
>NZ_JBHWIR010000007.1:47185-63486 GCF_042731835.1 Kitasatospora sp. NPDC059817
GTCCTGCTGGTCGCGCCGCTGACCGCGACCGTGCTGGCGGCGGGCGGGGTGCGGCCCCCGGGCCTCGCGCGCGGGGGCCACAACGCCCCCGGCCCCGGGGCCCGGGGGGGTCCGGTGGGGGGCGCCCACCCCGGGGCCCCCCCCCTCCTCGTCCTTATGAGCGGTTACTCCGCCTCGTCCTCCGAGGCATCGTCACCGTCGCCGCTCGGCCGGACCCAATCCAGCTTCACGCGCGGCTCGACGTCGTAGGCCGCCGTACGCGAGTGGCCCCACCGGCTCTCCGCCTTGGTGATCACGATGCGCCGGACGAAGAGGCTGACGAAGCTGCGGCGGGCGTTGAGATCGGCGCTGTACCACCACGACTTCTTCCCCACCGGATCGGTCTCCGGGTCGGCCGGCAACCACTCCCAGAGCGGGAGGACCACATCATCGGGCTCGCGCAGGTCACCCAGCCGGGCCTCCGCGGCATCGAGACGCGACTCGATCTTCGCCTTCTTGGCCAGGAAGCGGTCTCGGCCCATCCTGCCGCTGTAGACGTTGGCGTCGAGGTCGTCGTACAGCTCGGTCAGCGCCCTTGTCGCGTCTGCCCGTTCGGCCACCAGCTTCGTCCGCTCGGCTGCCGCTTCCGGGCTCTCCATCGAGCGTGCGAAGGTCCTCGTGGCCTCGGCGATGACCGGCAGCACGTCGGGATCGTCCTCGGCGGCCCGGATGAGCGCGAAGATCCGACGAGCCACGTGCTCGTCCAGGTGCTTCAGCATGATGGCGTTGCCGCCCTCGTGCTCGTCCTCGGCAGCAGCTCCCGGAGCCCGGGTGCAGCGGTAGACCGGCTTGACCTTCGGGTCCGTGGTCGCCGCGTTCAGGCTGGTCATCGGACGCGCGCACTCGCAGGTGAGGACAGCCTCCTTGTCGGTGTTCTTCAGGCTCGCCAGCACGGATGTGCCTCGGGACAGCCCCTGGCCGCGGCCTCGCCCGGCGAGCCAGTCCTGCAGCTCGTACCACTCGGACGGCGGGATGATCGGCTCGCAGATCATGATCGGACGGCCTTCGTCGTCCCGGTTGATCCGGTAGCCCTCGACGGTCTTCGTCCGCGTGCCGTCCTCCTTCACCTTGTAGATCGTCTCGTAGCTCATGCCGGCGATGGCGGGGTTCATCAGGATGCCCTTGAGCGTCCGGGTCGCCCACTGCGAGTCGGCCCGTTCCTTCCCCTTACGGCGGCCCCGAGTCGGGACGCCGCGCTCGTTCATGTCGGCGCAGATGCCCGAGAGCGAGCCCGGGTGCTTCTTGCCGGGCTTGATGGGCTCGTCCATGTGGGCCTTGATCGTGGCCCAGATCTCGCGGAGGTTCTTCGCCTCGTCGTCCTCGTGGCAGAGCCGGTAGACGGCGAGCTTGCCGTGGATCTCCTTTCCCGCGCGCAGCCCGTAGGTCGGGGCACCGCCGAGCCAACTCCCCGCATCACGCTGTGCGGCCTTGACGTCCCGCACGGCCTGGCTCTTGTTCTGCGACTCCTGGTGGGCGGCATCGAGGCGCATGATCAGGTAGATCAGCGCCATGTTGTCCTTGGGCGCGAAGACGCCCTCCATCACGCTGACGATGGTGATCCCGAGGCGGTGCAGCTCCGTGACCACCGGGATCGCGTCCATCACCTCGCGGCGCGAGAAGCGGCTGACGTTGTAGACGATCAGCACCTGGAACAGGCCGGCCCGGGCGTCGGCGAGCATCTTGTCGAAGCCCTCGCGCTCGGCGTCGGGGTCCCAGCCGGAGATGCCGATGTCCTCGTAGTGGCGCCCGAAGGTACCCCAGCGCGCGGACTCCTCCTCGTTCTTCGCCCGCTGGGTCTGCGGCGACGCCTCCGTCCGGTCCGGCTTCGCCGAGGATTGCCGGACGTAGCTCACGGCAATCCGGTTGATGGCCTCGATGAGCTCGGGGTCCACGTCGGCGGTGCGCCGGGGAATGGTTCGTGCAGGTGCAGACACGCGCTGGAGTCTATAGACCTGATGTGCGAACCCCGTGGGCCTCCCCGAGGGTGCTGAGCTGGGTAGCTGCTGCCGGCCTTCAGGCCGCGGCGGCGAAGTTCTGTCGTGCTGAAGTGTGAACACCGAAGGCGTTGCCGAGGACCACGTTGGCGGTCTTGCGGCCCACGCCCGGCAGCGTCACCAGGTCGTCCAGGCGGCCCGGGACCTCGCCGCCGAAGTCGTCGCGCAGGGCGATCGAGAGGCCGATCAGCGACTTCGCCTTGTTCCGGAAGAACCCGGTCGGGCGGATGACCTCCTCCAGCTCCTCCGGGTTCGCCGCCGCCATGTCCTCCGGCGTCGGGTACTTCGCGAACAGCGCCGGCGTCGTCTGGTTCACCCGCAGGTCCGTCGTCTGCGCCGACAGCACGGTCGCCACCAGCAGCTGGAACGGGTTCTCGAAGTCCAGCTCCGGATGCGCGTACGGGTACAGCTCCGTCAACTCGCGGTTGATCCGCCGCGCCCGCCGCACCATCGCCAGGTGCGACTCCGGCTTCCCCGGCTTCACCCCCGGCACGGCCTTCGCCTTCGGTGCCGCCGCCGCCCGGACCTTGCTCTCTGCCATGCACGAAGGCTACGCCGAACGGCCCACGGCGGGCAGCGGATCACCGGAGCCCGCGGCAGCCGCGGACCGACGTTCGGATGGGCGCCGTCTGGTGGCTCGCGACGACGGGCTGCCCCAGTCTGAGGGCTACGACGACGCGAGGTGCCCATGTTCGACGAGAGCTTCGCCTTTCCCAGCAGCCTGCTGCGCCCGGTGACCGGCGCCACCGGGCGGGTCGCGGTGATCGGGGCCGGGGTGGCGGGCCTCGTCGCCGCCTACGAGCTCCAGCGCCGGGGCTTCGGCATCGTCCTGTACGAGCGGTCGAACCAACCCGGCGGACGGGTGCGCACGCACCGCTTCTGGGACGGCACGCACGCCGACCTGGGCGCCATGCGCATCCCCGGGAACCACCACTGCGTCCTCCACTACGTGTCCCAGTTCGGCCTGCGGACCAGGCCGTTCGTCAACTTCAACCCGGACGCCTACTACCACCTGCGCGGCCACCGCGCCCGCGTCCAGGAGGTGCACGCGCTGCACCCGGCGTTCGCGCTGCGCGCCGCCGAGAAACAGGACCCGCGGCGGATCCTGGACCGGCTGCTGACGGCCGCCTGGGAGACGCTCACCCCCGACCAGCGCCGGCGAGTGCTGGACGGCCACTGGGACGACCCGGCGCTCGACCGGCTCGTCTCGGTGTCGCTGTGGCAGTACGTCCACGAGCACCTGTCGCAGGACGCCTGGGACCTCCTCGGCCACGCCAGCGGCCTGGTCCACTACGAGCAGTCCTCCCTGCTGGAGGTCCTCGTCGACTACTTCGGCCTGTTCCACGCGGGCCAGGTCGAACTGGTCGACGGCACCGACCGCCTGGTGCACGCGTTCGTACGCCGGCTGCGGCCGAGGACCCTCCAGCTGTCCACCCAGATCGACGAACTCTCGCTGACCCGCCAGGGCGTCCGGGTGCACGGGCGGCGCCTCGGCGGCACGATCACCGAGGACGTCGACTTCGTCGTCTGCTGCGTCCCCGTCCCCGCCCTCGACCAGATCAGCTTCCGGCCCGGCCTCCCCCACCACCAGCGCCACGCGATCCGCGGCATCAGCTACGCCAGCAGCACGAAGACGCTCGTACACACCAAACGGCGCGGCTGGGAACTGGACGACCGGATCTTCGGCGGCGGCAGCTTCACCGACATGCCGATCCAGCAGTGCTGGTACCCGTCGGACAACGCCCGGCCCGTCGACGGCCGGACCAACGGGAGCACCGTCGGCAGGCGGCGCTGGGCCGCCCGGGACCCGCAGCGCTCCCACGAGCCCGCGGTGCTCGTCGGCGCCTACCTGTGGGGGGCCAACGCCCGCCGCTTCACCACCCTGCCGCCGGCCGACCGCGACCTGCTGGTCCTGAAGTGCCTGGAACGGCTGCACCCCGGCATCCTCCGCGACGCGGACGACATCGTGCACTGGAACTGGGACGACCAGGTCGGCATGGGCGGCGGCGCCTTCGCCCACCTCGCGCCCGGCGAGCACACCCGGTACCTGACCGGGCTCGGCGCCCCGCACCCGACCGACGACCCGAGGATCTTCTTCGCCGGAGAGCACCTGTCCGGAGCGCACGCCTGGATGCAGGGCGCCGCCCAGTCGGCCCTGGCCGTAGTGGGCCAGGTGATCGACCGGGGGCAGCACGCCGACGACACCGCGCGGCTGCGGGCCGGGTGAGCGCGGCACCGGCGCCCCGGCGCCGAACCGGCGAGCAGAGCGGCGGCCCGGCGACGGGAGCGACGCTGCACCGCGACGACCTCGGACCGCTGCTCGCCCCGGCCGCGGCCGCGACCGAGCGGATCGGGCTGGAGATCGAGAACGGCATCGTCGACCCGGAGACCGGGCGGGCCGCCCCCTACGAGGGGAAGAACGGCGTCCGGGCCGTCCTGGAGGCCGTCCTCGCCGAATGGGGCGGCACGGACCGGCGCGACAACGGCCGGCTGACCGGCGTGGACCTGGCGGACACCGCCCAGATCACGCTCGAACACGGCGGCCAGGTCGAGTACTCCTCCGTCCCGGCCGCCGGCCTGGCCACGGCCGTGGACGACATGCGGGCCACGATGGAGCGCCTCGCGGAACTCGTCGGGCGCTTCGGCCTGGCCCTCCTGCCCGGCGGCAACCTCCCCTTCGACCGGCTCGACACCATCTCCTGGGTGCCGATGCTCCGCGGTGCCGTCATGCGCGACTTCTTCGACCGGATCGGCGAGGCCGGCAGCGGGGCCCCGAAGATCATGTCGATGTCGCTGTCCACCCAGGTGCACCTGGACTACCTGTCCGACGAGGACTTCACCCAGAAGCTGCGGATGCTGACCGCCGCGTCCCCGGTGGTCGCCGCACTGCTCGTCAACTCGCCGCTGCAGGGCGGCCGGTCGAACGGGCTGCTCTCGCACAGGTCTCAGAACTGGCTGCGGATGGACCCGCGCCGCTGCGGCGTCCTGCCGCCCGCGCTGCGGCCCGACGTGAACGCCGACGACGTCATCGACTGGGCGCTGGGGATCCCGATGATCTACTACCGCGGCCCGGACGGACGGTACCGGCCCGCCCCCGACCGGCCGTTCGCCGAGATCCTGCGGCAGGGCTTCGACGACGGCACCATGCCGACCTTCGACCACTGGGTCTCCCACATGTCGCAGATCTGGACGGACGTCAGGGTCCGCCGGACCCTGGAACTGCGGGCCGGGGACGGCCCGCCGTACCGGCACATCCCGGCCGTACCGGCGCTGTGGGCGGGGCTCGCCTACCACCCGCCCTCGCGGACGGCGGCCTGGGAACTGCTGCGCCACCACGGCGTGGCGGAGCACCGCGCGGCGAAGGCCAGGCTCCCCGCCGACGGCCTGGACACCATGCTCGGCGGCGACCGGGTCCGCGAACTCGCGGCGGAACTCGTCCGGCTCGCCCGGGCAGGCCTGCGGGCCCGGGTCCGCGCCGGCCTGGAACAGCCGAAGGTGCTCGACTACCTCGACCCGCTCGACGAAGTGCTGCGCACCGGGCAGACCTTCGCCGAACAGACCACGGCCCGCTGGGACACCGACCTCCGCCGCGACCCCCGCCGCTACGTCGCGGCCTTCCGCGTCTGAACCCCCGCCCGACCCTCCCGCCCGAGCCGTGGAGTTCTCCGGCCGAAGGGCCTTCCTCGCCCGAACCGTCGCGGGTTAGCGTGACCGGCGGCGGCCGGCCCCGGGTCAGCCGCCGCCTGCCCACCGAAGAACGAGGACGCATGGACCAGGACTTCAAGGACATCCCCACCACCACCCTGGCCGACGTGCTCGGGCGCGCCCAGGTCATGGACATCGGCATCCGTCCGCTGTGGGCGGGGGCGCCGCGGGTGGCCGGCCCGGCGTTCACCGTGCAGTGCCCGCCCGGCGACAACCTGATGCTGCACGCGGCGATCTACCGGGCCGAGCCGGGCGCCGTGATCGTCGTCGAGTCGGGCGACCTGGACTACGCGCTGGCCGGCGGCAACGTGTGCGCCGTCGCGCAGCGCCGGGGCGTCGCGGCGTTCGTCGCCGACGGCCTGATCCGGGATCTGGGCGAGGTACGGGAGCTGGGCTTCCCGGTCTTCGCCCGCGGCGTGATCCCGATCCCGGGGGCCAAGCGGGAGCTCGGCACGCACGGCGCCCGGGTGCGCTGCGGCGGCGTGCCGGTGGCGGCCGGTGACATCGTGGTGGCCGACGAGGAGGGGGTCGTGGTGGTGCCCGCCGCCCGGCGCGCCGAGGCCCTGGCGGCGGCCCGCGCCAAGCTGGCCAAGGAGGCCGCCGAGACGCTGGACGACTGGGAGGCGGCGCACCGCACCCGGATCGAGAAGACCCTCGGCGAGCTGGGCTTCACCGGCTGAACCCGGCCCGGTCCGGCTGAACGGGCCGAGCGCCCGCCCCGGCGAGGCCTCGGCCCTGGCCGACCCGCCGCACCGGTTTGTCCGCCGCCGGCGTATCGCAGCACCTGACCGCCCTGCGCGGCGAGTCCGACCAGCGCCCACCGGGCCGGCCACAGCGTCCTCTACGCCCGTACGGCGGTGGGCGATTCATTGTTCGAACCGCCCGAGCAGGCGTTCGACCCGGCGCCGCCCCCGCGACGCCCCACCCGGTGACCCGCCGGTACGAATGGCCCCACACGGCACACCTCGGCACACCCCCTCCTCATATGATCGGAGCGACATGCGCCATGCTTGGTGATGCAGAGCACGGTACGGAACTTGCGCCGGACGGCCCACCCGCCGAACGGCCGAGAAGGAGGAAGCACGTGGACGACGTTCTGCGGCGCGCCGCACTCTTCGCGGCACTCGACGACGAACAGGCCGGCGAGCTGCGCGCTTCCATGACCGAGGTGACCCTCGCCCGTGGTGAGTCGCTGTTCCACGAGGGCGACCCGGGCGACCGGCTGTACGTCGTCGCCGAGGGCAAGGTCAAGCTGCACCGCGCCTCGCCGGACGGACGCGAGAACATGCTCGCCGTCCTCGGCCCCAGCGAGATGATCGGCGAGCTGTCGCTGTTCGACCCGGGCCCGCGCACCGCGACCGCCAGCGCGCTGACCGAGGTCAAGCTGCTCGGCCTGGGCCACGGCGACCTGCAGCCCTGGCTGCACGCCCGCCCCGAGGTCTCCATCGCGCTGCTGCGGGCCATCGCCCGCCGCCTGCGCCGGACCAACGACGTGATGTCCGACCTGGTCTTCTCCGACGTGCCCGGCCGCGTCGCCAAGGCCCTGCTGGACCTCTCCCGCCGCTTCGGCGTGCAGTCCGAGGAGGGCATCCACGTCGCCCACGACCTCACCCAGGAGGAGCTGGCCCAGTTGGTCGGCGCCTCCCGCGAGACGGTCAACAAGGCGCTCGCCGACTTCGCCGGCCGCGGCTGGCTGAAGCTGGAGGCGCGCGCGGTGGTGCTGATGGACGTCGAGCGGCTGTCGCGCCGCTCGCGCTGACCTCGGCGCGCTCACGTCTTCACGCCGTAACCGCCGAAGGGCCCGTCCGCGCGGACGGGCCCTTCGGCGTTCCGTTGCCCGCCCCGCGCGCGACGGGATCAGTCGAGGCCCGGGATCAGCCCGTGCTCCTCCAGGTACTCCAGCTGCGCCCGGACCGAGAGCTCGGCGGCCGGCCAGAGCGCCCGGTCGACGTCGGCGTAGACCCGGGCCACCACCTCGTCCGCGGTCCGGCAGCCGGCCTCGACCGCGGTCTCCACCTGGGCGAGCCGGTTGGCCCGGTGGGCGAGGTAGTAGTCGACGGCGCCGAGCGCGTCCGCGAGCGCCGGACCGTGGCCGGGCAGCACCGTCCGCACGCCGTGCGCGGAGGCCATCGTGTGCAGGTGGCGCAGCGAGTCCAGGTAGTCGCCGAGCCGGCCGTCGGGGTGGGCGACCATCGTGGTGCCGCGGCCGAGGACGGTGTCGCCGGTGAGGATCGCGCCGTCGGCGGGCAAGTGGAAGGTCAGCGAGTCCGAGGTGTGGCCGGGGGTGGCGACCACCCGCAGGTCGAGGCCGCCGACGTCCAGCCGCTGGCCGTTGACCAGGCCCTCGGAACCCAGCCGGTGCGCCGGGTCCAGGGCGCGCACCTCGGTGCCGGTGAGTTCGGCGAAGCGGGCCGCGCCCTCGGAGTGGTCGGCGTGGCCGTGGGTGAGCAGGGTCAGCGCGATGCGTTTGCCCCGCTGTTCCGCGAGGTCGACCACTCGGCGCAGGTGGCCCTCGTGCAGCGGGCCGGGGTCGACCACCACGGCGAGGTCCGAGCCGGGCTCGGAGAGCAGCCAGGTGTTGGTGCCGTCCAGCGTCATCGGCGACGGGTTCGGCGCCAGCACGCACAGCGCCCGGGGCGTGGCCTCGCCGTCGATGGTGGCGGCCGGGTCGCCCGGCAGGAGCCCGCTCACCGGTTGTCCCCGCGGGGCCGGTGCAGGGCCCTGAGCGGCAGGACCCGGACGAGCGGCCGCTGGGCCGTCTCGACGAACGGGACCTGACTCTCGCAGGCCGGGGTACGGGGGATCAGGCGGCGGGCGGGCAGCTCGGGTGCCGTCCGGCGAGCCACGGCGTTGTGGGTCATCGGGCGTCGGTCCTCTCTGTTCTCTGTTTCGAGTCTGTTCGGCGGCGTCGTCGGCGACAGCGCCGACGAGGGCGGGGCCGGTGCGGTCAGGCGTCCTCGGGGAAGTCCCCGTCGATGGTCAGTTCGTCGTACCCGGGCCAGCGGACCGTCATCCGGTCGCCCCGGACCTCGGCCCGGCCCAGCACCGGCTCCAGCGACCGCCCGACGGCCGCGTCCAGCGCCTCCGCGGCGGTGCGCACCGGCGCCAGCTCGCGCAGCACCGTCACGGTCGGCGGCAGCATCCCGAACCGGCCCTCCTGGTAACCGAGAACGGCCTCGGCGGGCGTCAGCCAGGCCACCCGGTCGGCCTCGCCGACCTCCAGGGCCGCGCTCTGCCCGGCCGGCAGCGCCGCGACGAAGAACCAGGTGTCGTAGCGGCGCTCCTCGAACTCCGGGGTGACCCAGCGGGCCCAGCCGCCCAGCAGGTCGCTGCGCAGCACCAGGGCGTGGTCGCGGAGGAACTCGGCGAAGGAAAGCTCGTGCGCCTCCAGCGCCGCCCGCTCGGCGCTCCAGTCGCGCGGCGCGGCGACGCTGTCCGCGTCCGGGCCGGCCAGCAGGACGCCGGCCTCCTCGAAGGTCTCGCGGACGGCCGCGCAGACCACCGCCCGCGCCGTCCGGGCGTCCACCCCGAGCCGCCGCGCCCACTCCTCGGGCGCCGGTCCGGCCCAGCCCGTCTCCACCTCGGCGTCGCGCGGATCCACCCCGCCGCCCGGGTAGGCGTACATGCCGGCCGCGAAGGCCATCGAGGTGCGCCGGCGCAGCAGGTACGCCTGCGGCCCGGCGGCCGCGTCGCGCAGCAGCACGACCGTCGCGGCGAGCCTGGGCACCGGCGGGGTCAGCACGCCGGAGTCGACCGCCCGGATCCGGGCGGGCCAACCGGGCGGCATCGGGAGCGTCGTCGCTCGATGGTCCATGCCCGGATGCTAAGCGTACGAAGGCGGGGTTGGACAGGCCCAACCCCGCCTTTCGCGATCACACTCAGCTGTTCTTGACGCGCACCTGGAGCTCGACCTCGACCGGGGCGTCCAGCGGCAGCACCGCGACGCCGACCGCACTGCGGGCGTGCACCCCGGCCTCGCCCAGCACCTTGCCGAGCAGCTCGCTGGCACCGTTGATCACGCCCGGCTGACCGGTGAAGTCGGGGGCGGAGGCGACGAAGCCGACCACCTTCACGACCCGCTCGATCTGGTCCAGGTCACCGATCACCGACTTGATCGCGGCCAGCGCGTTCAGCGCGCAGGTCTGCGCGAGCTCCTTGGCCTCCTCCGGGGAGACCTCGGCGCCGACCTTGCCGGTGCTCGGCAGCTTGCCGCCGACGACCGGCAGCTGGCCGGAGGTGAACACGAACTCGCCCGAGCGCAGGGCCGGCACGTACGCGGCGACCGGAGCGGCCACCGGCGGCAGGGTCAGCCCCAGGTCGGCGAGCTTGGCCTCGACCTTGCTCATGCGTTCTTCTCCCGCTTGAAGTAGGCCACCAGCTGCTCCGGGTTCGGGCCCGGCACGACCTGGACGAGCTCCCAGCCGTCCGAGCCGAAGTTGTCCAGGATCTGCTTGGTGGCGTGCACGAGCAGAGGCGCCGTCATGTATTCCCACTTGGTCATGGCCAGACTCTAGACGAGCGGCCACCGCGATCGGCGCCGCCCACGGACCGGCGTGTGAGGTGGCCCACAAAGGGGGCATGATTCAGGCCCGGCCCCCCTGGTGCTCCGGGCATCCGGCGCGCTCCCTGGTTACCCTCGCGAGAGGGCACCGGTAGTTCGGGCCGGCCGACGGAGCGGCCCCGGCCCACGAGACGGACGGAGACGGAGCGTGGCACGCACCCCCGGCCAGGCGGCCCGGCGCGACCCCGACTGGGAGGGCGTCCGGCTGCACGTGGTCAGCGGCAAGGGCGGCACCGGGAAGACCACGCTGGCCGCCGCGCTGGCGCTGGCGCTCGCCGCCGACGGCGGCCGGGTGCTGCTGATCGAGGTCGAGGGGCGCCAGGGCATCGCCGAACTGTTCGGCATCGCCGCCCTCCCGTACGAGGAGCGCCGGATCGCCGCGGTCTCCCGCGCCCAACTGGGCCTGCCCCCCGACGACGGGGGCGGCGGGGGCGGCGGCGAGGTGTTCGCGCTGGCCATCGACCCCGAGCAGGCGCTGCTCGAGTACCTGGAGATGTTCTACAAGCTCGGCCGGGCCGGCAAGGCGCTGCAGAAGGTCGGCTTCGTCGACTTCGCGACCACCATCGCGCCCGGCGTCCGGGACGTCCTGCTCACCGGCAAGGCCTGCGAGGCGGCCCGGCGCAAGGGCCCCGACGGCCGCCGCCGCTACGACGCGGTCGTGATGGACGCGCCGCCGACCGGGCGGCTCACCCGGTTCCTGAACGTGAACGCCGAGGTCGCCGGGCTGGCCCGGATCGGGCCGATACACACCCAGGCGCAGGCCGTGATGCGGGTGCTGAAATCGCCGGAGACCGCGGTGCACCTGGTCACCCTGCTGGAGGAGATGCCGGTGCAGGAGACGGTCGACGGCTTCGCCGAGCTGCGCGAGGCCAGGCTCCCGGTGGGCGGGGTGATGGTCAACATGGTCCGGCCGCCGGTGCTGGACGCCGCGGCGGTGGCCGCAGTGGACGGGAACCACCGCGAGGAGGTCGCCCTGGCCCTCGGCGAGGCCGGGCTCGGCGGGCGCTCGCGCAAGCCGGAGACGGTCCGGGCGACGGTGGAGCCGCTGCTCGACCCGCTGCTGGAGCAGGCCAGGGAGCACGCCGAGCGGGTCGAGCTGGAGCGCGAGCAGCGCGCCGACCTCCAGCAACTGCGGCTCCCCACGTACGAACTGCCACTGCTGGGCGAGGGCGTGGACCTCGGCGGGCTGTACCGGCTGGCGGGCGAACTGAAGCGGCAGGGGGCGGCGTGACCACCAACGGAACCAGCGGAGCCAGCGGGAACGGCGGGGGCGGCCGGGCCCACGGCGGCGGTAGCAGCGGCAGCGGCGGGGTCGGCAACGGCGGCAACGGTGTCCGGGCCGCCGGCAGCCAGCTCGCCGTCGACAGGCTGATCGACGACCCGAGGACCAGGATCATCGTCTGCTGCGGCTCCGGCGGCGTCGGCAAGACCACCACCGCCGCGGCGATCGGCCTGCGGGCCGCCGAACGCGGCCGCAAGGTCGTCGTTCTGACCATCGACCCGGCCCGCCGGCTCGCCCAGTCGATGGGCCTCACCGAGCTGGACAACACCCCCCGGGTCGTCAAGGGGGTCACCGGCGACGGCGAGCTGCAGGCCATGATGCTCGACATGAAGCGGACCTTCGACGAGGTCGTGCTCGCCCACGCCGAGCCCGAACGGGCCAAGGCGATCATGGAGAACCCGTTCTACCAGTCCCTGTCGGCCGGCTTCGCGGGCACGCAGGAGTACATGGCGATGGAGAAGCTCGGGCAGCTGCGCGACGCCGAGGAATGGGACCTGATCGTCGTCGACACCCCGCCGTCCCGCTCCGCGCTGGACTTCCTGGACGCGCCCAACCGGCTCGGCTCCTTCCTCGACGGCCGGGTGATCCGGATCCTGACCGCCCCGGCCAAGGTCGGCGGCCGCAGCGCGATGAGGTTCCTCAACGCCGGCATGGGCCTGATCACCGGCACCCTGGGCAAGATCTTCGGCGCCCAGCTGCTCACCGACGTGCAGACCTTCGTCAGCGCGATGGACTCCATGTTCGGCGGCTTCCGCGAGCGCGCCGACCGCACGTACCAGCTGCTCAAGGCGCCGGGCACGGCGTTCCTGGTGGTGGCCGCGCCGGAGCGGGACGCGCTGCGCGAGGCGGCGTACTTCGTCGACCGGCTCGCCGCGGACCGGATGCCGCTGGCCGGTCTGGTGCTCAACCGGGTGCACGGCTCGGGCGCGCCGCAGCTCACCGCGGAACGGGCGCTGGCGGCCGCCGAGGCACTGGAGGAGAACGGCTCGGAGCACGCCTCGCCCGAGGCCGAACTGCTCGCGGCCGGGCTGCTGAGGCTGCACGCCGAACGGATGCAGATCATGGGGCGGGAGCGCCGCACCCGCGACCGCTTCGTCTCCGTGTACCCGGACGTGCCGATCGTGGAGGTCGCCGCGCTGCCGGGCGACGTGCACGACCTGGACGGGCTGCGCGCCATCGGGGACCGGCTCAGCGGCACCGCGTAGGCACCGGCCCGGCCCGGGCGCCCGGCATCGGTGCGCCCGGCGCGAACGCCCTCGATGTGGATGTCCTCGATGCGGATGTCCTCAGCACGGATGTCCTCAGCGTGAACGTCCTCGGCGCGGGTGCGCCGGACACGAGTGCGCCAGGCATCGATGTCCTCAGCCCGATGGCCCCCCGGCACCGGTCTGCCACGGCGCGGGTCCGCACCGCGCCGGCGTGCTCAGCCCGCCTGGGCGTAGTCCGTCAGTATCACGCCGGTCGCGAGGGACTCCTCGTACTCGGTGCGGGCCGTCTCCAGCAGCCTCCGCCACGAGATGACCGTCGGGCGGCGGCGCAGCAGCGCCCGGCGCTCGCGTTCCGTCATCCCGCCCCAGACTCCGAACTCGACCCGGTTGTCCAGTGCGTCCGCCAGGCACTCCGTGCGGACGGGGCAACCGCTGCACACCGCCTTGGCGCGATTCTGCGCCGCCCCCTGGACGAACAACTCGTCCGGATCACTCGTGCGGCAGGCGGCCTGCGCACTCCAGTCGTCAACCCAGCCCATCCCGGCGCCGTCCTCTCCCGTATCGAGGCTCCCCCACGGCGGCAACGGCATATTCACCGTTGCCAGTTGAGGACGTTACGGAAGAACGACAGCGAGCAACAGCCCCTCCGGGCTCAATCTCGCATGACCCGATTGGACTATGGGTACCGGTCAGCTCACTCGTTGGAGTGATCGCAGGTCGCAAGCCTTGTCAATCGCGGCGTAGCAACTCTCGCCACGCGCGTCATCACGGAGCGCTACCGTTCACACGGGTGCAGCAGGCCGCAGCCGCCTCAAAAACCCTCTAATATCGGGCAATTCGGGCAAGTCTCTGCACTCACAAGAGTGAATGGTGTTGACGCACCGAAGCTGTCGCAAGCTTGTGACAAGCGTAGGGGAACACCTGCCCCTATGGGCGGGATTCCGGGACGTAGGGTTCTCCTCATGGCACCGAAGCGCCCCCAGGCATCCCAGCCCCCAGGCAACACCGGAGCTCCGCGCGATAAGCGCCGCGAGTCGCCGCTCGACATCGCGGGACACGGAGTGAAGTTCCTGGGCGTCAGCGTGCTCTCCGGAGTCCTGCTGGCAGGCCTCGCCCTGCCCGCCGTCGGCGCCATCGGGCTGACCGCCAAGGACACGGCGGAGAGCTTCTCCAACATCTCCGATGACTTCAAGACCCCGCCGCTCACCCAGGCGACGCAGATCTTCGACGCCAAGGGCGGCCTGATCGCCAAGGTGTACGAGCGCGACCGCACCGTCCTCACCGCCGACCAGATGTCACCGTTCATGCGGCACGCCCAGGTCGACATCGAGGACGCCCGCTTCTACGAGCACGGCGCCGTCGACCTCAAGGGCGTGCTCCGCGCCATCGGCAAGAACGCCGAGAGCGGCACCACCTCGCAGGGCGCCTCGACGCTGACCCAGCAGTACGTGAAGAACGTCAACGTCGAGAAGGCCGGCGACGACCAGGCCGCGGTGCTGGAGGCGCAGCGCAAGACCCTGGGTCGCAAGATCCAGGAGCTCAAGGTCGCGATCAAGCTGGAGGAGGACCTGTCGAAGGACCAGATCCTCACCAACTACCTCAACATCACCTTCTACGGCCACCAGGCCTACGGCATCGAAGCCGCCTCCCAGCGCTACTTCAGCAAGAGCAACAAGGACCTGACCGTCGCCGAGGCCGCCACCCTGGCCGGCATGGTGCAGAACCCGTCGTCCTACGACCCGGTGCGCTACCCCGACAACACGGTCAAGCGCCGCAACGTCGTGATCGACAAGATGCTCGAGAACAAGCACATCACCGCGGACCAGGCCAAGGAGGCCAAGGCCGCCCCGCTGGGCCTGAAGTTCAAGGACCCGCAGAACGGCTGCATCACCGCCCAGGCCGGCATGGGCTTCTTCTGCGACTACGTGCGCCACGTGGTCAAGCAGGACCCGGCGTTCGGCAAGAGCGTCGCCGACCGCAAGAAGCTGTGGGACACCGGCGGCCTGAACATCTACACCACGCTGGACCCGGACAAGCAGGCCGCCGCCCAGAACGCCGTCACCAAGAAGGTCAACGTGACGGACACGGTCTCGGCCGCCGCGACCATGATGGAGCCCGGCACCGGCAAGATCCTGGCCATGGCCCAGACCCGCCCGTACGGCCTGGACCCGAACAAGAACCAGACCGTCGTCAACCTCAACGTCGACTCCGCGATGGGCGGCGGCAACGGCTTCCAGACCGGCTCGACGTTCAAGCCGATCCTCGCCGCGGCGGCCCTGGAGTCGGGCCTGTCGCCCACCCAGCCGTTCCCCTCCGAGAACAAGATCGACTACCCGCAGATGACCACCTGCACGGGTACCTGGAGGAACACCGACAAGCCCAAGGCCACGGTGAAGAACGAGTCGACCGGCGAGGTCGGCCCGTACGAGCTCAAGCAGGCCATGGCCCTCTCGGTCAACACCTACTTCGTGCAGATGGAGCAGCAGGTCGGCCTCTGCGCGATGAAGCAGATGGCCAACAAGCTGGGCATCACCCAGTCCGCCAAGGGCGACGCCTTCCAGGAGGTCCCCTCGATGGTCCTCGGCACCCTGGAGCTCAGCCCGCTGACCATGTCGAACGTCTACGCGACCTTCGCGGCCCGCGGCAAGTACTGCACCCCGGTCGCGATCAACAAGATCAGCACGGTCGACGGCAAGGAGGTCAAGGTCCCGCAGACCACCTGCAGCCAGGCCTTCTCCGAGCAGACCGCGGACGCCCTCAACACCGTCCTGCTCAACGTGACCGAGAAGGGCACCGCGGCCGCGCTCAAGCTCGACGACGGCCGGCAGATCGCCGGTAAGACCGGTACCACCGACGAGAAGAAGGCCGCCTGGTTCAGCGGCTACACCCCGTCGCTGGCCACCTCCGTCTGGCTCGGCGGCCCGGCCGGCGGCGTCAAGATGAAGAACATCAACATCGGCGGCAAGCACTTCGACGAGGTGTTCGGCGCCGACGGCCCCGGTCCGATCTGGCAGCTGGCGATGAACCAGGCCCTCAAGGGCTCGTCGCCGGAGCAGATCCAGACCATCAACATCCCGGACCCGGCGCCCAAGACCGACCCCAACGCCAACCAGAGCGGCGGGGCCACGCCGCCGGCCGACCCCAACGCCCAGCAGCAGCCCGGCGGCAACCCGCCGCCCCAGGGCGGGAACCCCGCGGGGAGCCCCGGTGGCAACCCGGGCGGGAACCCGGGTGGGAACCCCGGCGGCGGCAACCCGGGCGGCGGCAGCAACAACGCCGGCGGGATGATCGGCGGCGGGTTCACCTTCCCGCCGGGCGTCATCGGCGGGAACAACGGCGGCAACGGTGGCAACGGCAACGGCGGCAAGCACGGCGGCAACAACGGCTGACCGGCCCCCGGCCCGGGCACGACACGACGAAGGGGCGCCCTCCCAGTAAATGCTCGGCGGGGCCCCCCTCGGGCTTGGCCGAGGGGGGCCACCCGGGCCGGGGGCATGGGGCCCGGGCGCCCG
>NZ_JBHWIR010000007.1:63496-70738 GCF_042731835.1 Kitasatospora sp. NPDC059817
ACCCGCCCCCCCCGCCCCGCGCACACACGCCGCGTCGGCCCACCCCTGCCCACCGGGCCGCCCGCCCCCCCCCCTTCGGGCTTGGCCGACGGTGCCATCCGGGCCCTGGACCTTCGGGCCCTGGCCACCGGCACCCTTCGGGCCTTCGGGTCTGGCGGCGGGGCTCAGCCCGTCAGCGCCGCCCTCACCGCGGCGGCCACCCGGCCGCCCTCCGCCAGGCCGTCCACCTTCGGCTTCACCAGCTTCATCACGGCGCCCATCGCCTGCGGACCGGCCGCCCCGCTCTCGGCGACGGCGGCCGCCACGATCGCGGTCAGCTCCTCGTCGGAGAGCTGCTTGGGCAGGTACCCCGCCAGCACCTCGCCCTCCAAGCGCTCCCGGGCCGCCTGCTCCACCCGGCCCGCGGTGTCGAACGCCTCCGCCGCCTCCCGGCGCTTCTTCGCCTCGCGGCCGATCACCTTCAGCACCTCGTCATCGGACAGCTCGCGCTTCGCCTTACCCGCCACCTCCTCGCTGGTGACGGCGGCCAGCGTGAGCCGGATGGTGGACGAGCGCAGCTCGTCCCGGTCCCTGATCGCGGCCGTGAGGTCCTCGTGCAGCTTCGCCTTGAGCGTCGTCATGGCCCCGAGTCTCCCACCTGCGGCGTTCGGTCGCTTGCCATTAACCGGCCCGTCGGCAGACACCGGGGCCACCGGCACGCAGCGGACCCGCCGGCACGTGGCCGACCCGCCGGTGGCCCCGCATCCGCGCACGGCCACCGGACGTTCACCGGCTGATCCACCGTCTGAGAGCATGGAGCGATGCGACCGCTGTACTCCGTTCCCCTCGGCTTCGCCGCCGCCGGCGCCGCCTGCCTCGCCTACTCCGTCGGGTACGAGGTCCGTTCCTTCCGGCTCCGCCGGGTCGAGGTCCCCGTCCTGCCCCACGGCGCCCGGCCCATCCGGGTACTGCAGGTCTCCGACATCCACATGGTGAGCGGGCAGGGCAAGAAGCAGCGCTGGCTGCAGAGCCTCGCCGGCCTGCGCCCCGACCTCGTCGTCAACACCGGCGACAACCTCTCCGACCCCCTCGGCGTCCCCGCCGCCCTGGACGCGCTCGGGCCCCTCATGGACTTCCCCGGCGTCTACGTCTTCGGCTCCAACGACTACTACGGCCCGGCCCGCAAGAACCCGGCCCGCTACCTCCAGGCGATGCGCAGCGGCGCCCACGGCCTCAACAACGCCGACGGCACCGGCCGCCGCGGCATCACCGACGCCGTCCACAACCCGTGGGAGAAGCTCCGCGACGGCTTCGACGCGGCCGGCTGGCTCGACCTCACCAACACCCGCGGCCGGCTCACCATCGACGGCCTCGACCTCGAATTCACCGGCCTCGACGACCCGCACATCCGCCGCGACCGCTACAGCGAGGTCGCCGGCGGCCCCTCCCCCGACGCCGACCTCTCCCTCGCCGTCGTCCACGCCCCCTACCTGCGTGTCCTCGACGCCTTCACCGCCGACCGCTACCCGCTGATCCTGGCCGGCCACACCCACGGCGGCCAGCTCTGCATCCCCTTCTACGGCGCCCTGGTCACCAACTGCGACCTCGACGCCCGACGGGTCAAGGGCCTCTCCACCCACCAGGCCGGCGGCCGCCGCTCCTACCTCCACGTCTCCGCCGGCTGCGGCACCAACCGCTACACCCCCGTCCGCTTCGCCTGCCCCCCCGAGGCCACCCTCCTCACCCTCACCCCGGCCCCCCGCTGACCTGCACCGGACGCCCGCCAAGAACCGGATTTCGTGTCTCGGCGAGCGTCCGGTAGAGTTCTACTCGTTGCGAAGGAGACGGAGCAACAAACCGCAGGACCGGGGTGTGGCGCAGCTTGGTAGCGCGCTTCGTTCGGGACGAAGAGGCCGTGGGTTCAAATCCCGCCACCCCGACCCAGTACAGAGGGCCCATCGGAGAAATCCGGTGGGCCCTCTGGCGTTGTGCGTGACCGACGTTGTACGTGACCGACTGAGTGACCGTGCCTCAGTGTGGAGCGCCCCCCTGTGCCGCAGCCCGTGCGGAGTCTCCCGGGATCTGGGCCGACGGCGAAGGTGGGGGCAGCCCCCGCGAGTGGAGATCAGGGCCCTGCCGGAGGTGTTTCGGGAGGGCCCTTTGGTGTGGGTGGGGGTGTCAGAGGGTGGTGGGGAGGTCGGTGCGGGAGGTGATGTGGAGTTTGGGGTACGCCTTGTAGAGGTGGTGGGCGATGGTGCGGGGGCTGAGGAAGAGTTGGGCGGCGATCTCGCGGTTGGTGAGGCCTTGGGCGGCCAGGCGGGTGATCTGGAGTTCCTGGGGGGTGAGGGGGGAGTCGGGGGTGCCGGTGGGGCTGGTGGTGGGGGCCGGGGTGCCGGTGGCGGTGAGTTCGGTGCGGGCGCGGGCGGCCCAGGGGTGGGCGGCGAGGCGTTCGAAGGTTTCGAGGGCGGCACGCAGGTGGGGGCGGGCGTCGGTGCGGCGGCGGGAGCGGCGCAGCCATTCGCCGTAGAGGAGGGCGGTGCGGGCCTGCTCGAAGGGGCGGTGGGTGCCTTCGTGGAGGTCGAGGGCGGCGCGGTAGGCCGGTTCGGCGAGTTCGTCGGGGCCGAGCAGGGCCTGGCAGCGGAGCCGGAGCGCTTCGGTCCAGGGGCGGTCGGCGGCGGCGCTCCAGCGGGCGAAGCGTTCGTAGGGCTCGGCGGAGCGTTCGGGGGTGCCGAACCGGACGGTGGCTTCGACCAGGTCGGGGACGGCCCGGGTGGCGCTGACGTGGTGCCGGTGGGGGCCGGTGGTGAGAGTGTGCAGCCGGTCGGCGGCGTCGCCGGCGCGGCCGTGGCCGAGGTCGAGCAGGGCTAGTGCCCAGTGGGCCCAGGGGCGGCCGGCGGCGGGGGCGGCGGTCTGCGGGCCGGTGGTGGCGAGGGATTCGGCGGTGAGCCGGGTGCAGCGGTCGGTGTCACCGTCGAGGGCGGCCAGGTAGGCGAGGAGCGCGGTGAGTTGGCTGGTCCACTGGTGCTGGCCGGTGTCGCGGGCGAGGGCGAGGGCTTCGGTGGCGGTGACTTCGGCGTCGCGGTGGCGGCCGTGGAAGAGTTCGGCCTCGGCGAGGAAGAACTGGAGGGTGGGCATCACGCCGATGGTGCCCTTGGCGCGGGCTTCGGCGACGAGTTCGCCGCCGAGTTCGGCGGTCTCGTCGTCGCGGCCGAGGATGAGGGTGGCGCCGCAGAGTTGGACGAGGTCGACGGGGGTTTCGGCGCCGGCCTTGCGGGCTGCCGCGGCGGTGTCGCGGGCGGCGGGGGGCTGCGGTGCGGGCCGGCCGAGGGCGGGCAGTACGGCGGCGGGCAGGTGGCGGGCGAGCGGGGTGAGCGGGTTGTCGTCGGCGAGCGGTAGCGCGGCCAGCCGGTCGAGGACGGCGATCACCGGTTCCTCGCCCGCGTACCAGGCGGTGTGGAAGGCCTGGAACAGCATCCGGGCGGCGTGCGGCGCCTCGATGGCGGTGCCGGCGGCGTCGAGCAGCAGCCGGTAGGCGGTCGGGTAGGAGCCGCGCCAGAAGTGCGCGGTGGCCCTGACCTGGTCGAGCAGGGCGTGTGCCAGGGGGTTGTCGGTGCGGGCCCCGGCCTCGTCGGCGAGTGTCTCGGCCTGCGCCAACTTCCCTTCTTCGGTGGCGGCTTCGGCGGCCAGGACGAGGCGGCGGGTGGCGGCGTCGCGGTCCGGGGTGAGCCGGGCGGCCCGCTCGTACGCGGCGGCGGCGCCGCCGTGGGCGCCGCGGGCCTCGGCGCGGACGGCGGTGCGTTCCAGCGCGTCGGCGAGGGCGGCGTCGGGGGCGGTGGCGGCGTGGGCCTGGTGCCAGGTGCGGCGGTCGCCGTCCGGCAGCACTCCGGCGATGGCTTGATGGATCGTCAGTCGCTGGTGGTGCGGGGCGCGTTGCAGGATGGCGGTGCGCAGGAGCGGGTGGCGGAAGGCGATCCGGCGGTCGGGGGTGACGCTCGCCAGGCCCGATTCCTCGGCGGGGCCGAGGTGTTCGGCGGGGACGCCGAGGGCGGCCGCGGCGGGCAGGACGACGTCGAGTTCGCCGGTCTCCTCGGCGGCGGCGACCAGCAGGAGGGTCTGGGTGGCCGGGGGCAGGCCGGTGACCTGGCCGTGGAAGGCGATCAGCAGCCGGCTGGTGAGCGGCAGGCCGCCGGGCGAGGGTGCCGGCGAGCCGGGGGTGTTCGCCTGCGCCCCGGTGGCGATGGGGAGTTCGGCGAGGGCGAGCGGGTTGCCGGCCGCCTCGACGAGCAGCCGCTCGCGGACGGCGGCGGGCAGGTCGGGGCCGGCCCGGTGGTCCAGGAGCCGGGCGGCGTCGGGCTCGGGCAGGCCGGTCAGTCGGAGCTCGGGGAAGCCCGTGGTCGGGAGTTCCGGTGCGGCTCCGCCGGTGCGGGCGGCGAGCAGCAGGGCGACTCCTTCGGCCTGGAGCCGGCGGGCGGCCAGGAGCAGGGCGTCGAGGGAGGCGTCGTCCAGCCACTGCGCGTCGTCGACGACGCACAACAGGGGCTGTTCGGTGGCGAGTTCGGCGAGCAGTCCGAGGGTGGCGAGCCCGACCAGCAGCCGGTCGGCCGGGGCGCGCTCCTCGGCGAGCCCGAACGCCGCCTCCAGGGCGCGCCGTTGCGGCCCGGGCAGGGCGTGCAGCCGGTCGAGGCCGGGTGCGAGCAGCAGGCTCAGCCCGGCGAAGGGCAGTTCCGCCTCGTACTCGACGCCTGCCGCCCGGATCACCCGGAACGCCTCGCCCGCCCGCCCGACGGCGTGGTCCAGCAGCGCGGTCTTGCCGATTCCGGGTTCGCCCCGGAGCAGCAGCACCCCGCTGCGGCCTTCACGTGCCGCGTCCAACAGTCCCGCCACGACGGACTGTTCGTGTTCCCTCCCGTACAGCATGCCCCCGACCCTACCGAGGCCCTCCCGGCCGCAGGTACGGGCGGGCCCGCCGAGCACACCTACGTACCCCCCGCCGGACGCTACGTACCCCCATGCCGATACGTGACCGATTCGCCCGCGCCGGCCCGTCCCTACCTTGGTGAGCAGCGGGAACGAGCCGCTCAACCACCCACCGGGACACGGGAGAAGACCATGACCGAGATCACCGCCACCGCCCTCCAGCAGCTCGCCGAGCGCTACCTCGCGGTCTGGAACGAGACCGACCCGGCCGCCCGCCGCAAGCTGATCGACGAGGTGTGGGCCGTGGACGGCCGGTACACCGACCCGCTGGCCGCCGTCGCCGGCCGGGACGCGATCGACGCGCTGATCGGCGCGGCCCAGGCCCAGTTCCCCGGGCTGGAGTTCACCCTCGGACCGGTGGACGCGCACCACGACATCGCCCGGTTCACCTGGAACCTCGGGCCGGCCGGCGCCGAGCCGGTGGTGATCGGCTTCGACGTCCTGGTGGCCTCGCCGGACGGGCGGATCGGCTCGGTGTACGGCTTCCTGGACCGCGTCCCGGGCGCCTGACGGCAGGCCGGACGGGTCGGGGGCGACCCCACCGCCCCCGACCCACTCCCCCCAACCCCACTGAGGAGAAGCCGAGATGAGCTCCGTCCTGACCGCCCGCCCATCGACCGCGACCGCGACCGCGACCGCGACCGGCAATGCAACCGACAATGCGCCCGGCGCCGCGAGCAACACTGCGAGCACCACCGCGAGCACCACCGCGCCCGAGGTCGAGGCGGCGGCCGGCGCCCCGCGCGGCCTGCTGGCGGTCGTCCTGACCGCCACCTTCATGACCGCCCTCGACTTCTTCGTCGTCAACGTCGCCGTCCCGTCCGTCCAGGCCGACCTGGGCGCCGGACCGGCCGCCGTCCAGTGGGTGATCGCCGGATTCAGCCTGGCCCTCGCCGCCGGCCTGGTCACCGCCGGCCGGCTCGGCGACCGGTACGGCCGGCGCCGGGTGTTCGGGCTCGGCCTGGCCCTGTTCACCCTCGCCTCCGCGGGCTGCGGCCTCGCCCCCACCGCCGCCGCACTGGTCGGCGCCCGGGTGGTGCAGGGCCTGGCGGCGGCGCTGATGGGCCCGCAGGTGCTGGCGATCCTGCGGACGGCGTTCAGCGGCGCGGCGCAGGCGCGGGCCTTCGCCCGGTACGGGCTGACCATGGGCGTCGGCGCGGTGTTCGGCCAGTTGATCGGCGGGCTGCTGATCCGGGCGGACCTCTTCGGACTCGGCTGGCGCAGCTGCTTCCTGATCAACCTCCCGATCGGTCTGGCCGCCCTGGCCCTGGTCCGCCGCTGCCTGCCGGAGTCGCGCGCCCCGCAACGACCGGGCCTGGACCCGGTGGGCGTGCTGCTGGTCACCACCGCGCTGACCGCCCTGGTGCTGCCGCTGATCCAGGGCCCCGCACAGGGCTGGCCGCTGTGGACCTGGCTCTGCCTGGGCGGCGCGGTCGCCCTGCTGGCCGGCTTCGTGGTGCATCAGCACCGCACCCGGACCCGCGCCACCGCCACCGGTTCCGGCAGCGACTCCGGCCCCGGCTCCGCCGCCCCGCTGGTCGACACCCGGCTGTTCCGGACCAGGGCCTTCGGCGCCGGTCTGCTCGCCCAGCTCGCCTTCTGGCTCGGCCAGGCGTCCTTCTTCCTGGTGCTCGCCCTGTACCTCCAGCTGGGCCGCGGCCTGGACGCGCTCGGCGCCGGGCTGGTGTTCACGGCGATCGGCCTCGGCTACCTGCTCACCTCCAACGCCACCCACCGCGTCGCCGCCCGGCTCGGCGGGGCCCGGACGATCGGCGTCGGCGGGCTGCTGATGGCCGTCGGGCTGGGCCTGCTCGCCCTCGCGGTGTACGGCGCGCAGGGCGGGAGCGTGTGGTGGCTGACGCCGGGGCTGTTCGTGGACGGCCTGGGGATGGGCCTGGTGATCGCCCCGGTGACCTCCGTGGTGCTGGCCGGGGTCGAGCCCCAGCTGGTCGGCTCGGCCGCCGGGGTGCTGGCCACCGTGCAGCAGGTCGGCGGGGCGCTGGGCATCGCGCTGATCGGCCTGCTCTACTACGGCGGAGGCGACCCGGCGGCCGCGTTCGGCCGCAGCGTGACGGCGCTGGCGGTGCTGGAGCTGGTGCTGGTGGGCCTGGTCCGGCTGCTGCCGCGGAAGGGCTAGCGGGACCGAGCGGGCGCGCGGGAGCGGACGGACTCACAGGAACGAGCGGGCTCCCGGGAACGGACGGGAGGGGCGGGGCGAGTGGGGGGGGGGGGGGGGGGGTGGGCGGGACCCCCCCCCCGGGCGCCGGCCCCGCCACGCGGGCGGGT
>NZ_JBHWIR010000007.1:70748-82083 GCF_042731835.1 Kitasatospora sp. NPDC059817
GCCCGCGCGGGCGCCGGGGCGGGCAGGGACACACTGTAACGCGGGGGCACGCGGTAAGGCCGGGGCGGGGGGGGGGCTGGGGGGCGCGGGGGTGAGCTGCGGCCACCCGCCCGCCCCGTTCCGTCCCCCGCCCGTTCCGTTCTGTCCCCCCGATCGGGTTGGATGGTCGGATGAGCGAGGAGAAGAGCGCCGTACCGGCGTGGGAGCAGCGGTTCAGGGCAGCACGGGTGTCACTCCCCGACTGGGCCGAGGACGCCCCCGACCGGGCGCTGTACGTGTCCAACGCGACCGGCACCTACGAGGTCTACGCCTGGGACCGGGTCACCGGCACCCACCGGCAGGTCACCGACCGGCCGAACGGCACCACCGACGCCGAGCTGTCCCCCGACGGCTCCTGGGTGTGGTGGTTCGACGACCACGACGGCGACGAGTTCGGCGTCTGGCGCCGCCAGCCCTTCGCCGGCGGGCCTGCGGACCGCAGCGCCGGCACCACCGACGAGGAGGCCGTGCCCGGCCTCGCCCCCTCCTACTCGGCCGGCCTGGCGCTCGGCCGCGACGGCACGGTGGTCGTCGGACGTTCCACCGACGAGGACGGCACCACCCTGCACCTGCGCCGCCCCGGCGCGGCCGAGGCCGTCGAGATCTACCGGCACGCGGAGTACGGCGGCGTCGGCGACCTCAGCTACGACGGCACGCTGCTCGCCATCGACCACACCGAGCACGGCGACGCGATGCACTCCGCGATCCGGATCGTCCGCCTCTCCGACGGCACGAGCGGCACGAGTGGCACGACGAGCAAGCCCGTAGCGCCCGTAGAGCCCGCCGAAACCGCCGAAACCGTCGAAACCGTCGCCGAACTCGACGAGGTGACCGGCCGGGACGAGCCGCGCGGCGTCGCCTGCCTCGGCTTCGCCCCGGTCGACGGCGACACCCGGCTGCTGGTGGCCCACCAGCGCACCGGCCGCTGGGAGCCGATGATCTGGGACGTCGTCACCGGCGCCGAGACCGCGCTGCCGCTGCGCGACGAGCAAGGGCGCGAGCTGCCCGGCGACGTCTCCGCGCAGTGGTGCCCCGGCGCCGAGGCGCTGCTCGTCGAGCACGAGTACGAGGCGCGCAGCGAACTGTTCTCGTACACGCTCGCCGACGGTCGGCTGACCCGGCTGGACACCCCGCGCGGCACCGTCGGCGGCGCCACCGCCCGTCCGGACGGCACCGTCGAGTACCTGTGGTCCTCCGCCGCCGAGCCCTCCGCCGTCCGCTCCACCGCCGGGACGGTCGTGCTGCGGGCGCCCGGCGCGGTGCCGCCCGGCTCCGTACCGGTCGAGGACGTCTGGGTGGACGGGCCCGGCGGGCGGGTGCACGCCCTGGTGCAGCGTCCGACCGGGGCGGGCGAGGGCCCCTTCCCGACCGTGTTCGAGATCCACGGCGGCCCCACCCACCACGACAGCGACTCCTTCGCCGCCGGCCCGGCCGCCTGGCTGGACCACGGCTTCGCGGTGGTCCGGGTCAACTACCGCGGCTCCACCGGCTACGGCCAGGCCTGGACCGACGCCCTGCACGAGCGGGTCGGCCTGATCGAGCTGGAGGACATCGCGGCCGTCCGGGAGTGGGCGGTCGCCGGCGGCCTCGCCGACCCGCGCCGGCTGGTGCTCACCGGCGGCAGCTGGGGCGGCTACCTGACCCTGCTGGGCATCGGCGTCCAGCCGGACAGCTGGACGCTGGGCGTCGCCGCCGTACCCGTCGCGGACTACCACACCGCGTACGCCGACGAGATGGAGGCGCTCAAGTCGCTGGACCGCACCCTCTTCGGCGGCACCCCGGAGGAGGTCCCGGAGCGCTTCACCGCCTCCTCGCCGCTCAGCTACGTCGAGCAGGTGCGGGTGCCGGTCTACATCAGCGCCGGGGTCAACGACCCACGCTGCCCGATCCGGCAGATCGAGAACTACGTCGAGCGGCTGGAGCAGTCGGGCAAGCCGCACGAGGTCTACCGGTACGACGCCGGGCACGGGTCGCTGGTGGTGGAGGAGCGGATCAAGCAGCTGCGGCTGGAGATCGACTTCGTCCGACGGCACCTCGCCGCGGCGTCGGAGGCCGGGACCGGAACCGAGGCCGGAACCGGGACCGGGGCTGACGACAGGGCCGGCGACGGGGAGACGGTGTGAGGCGTCTGCTGACGCTCGCGGGAGTGGCGGTGGCCGGGGCCCTGGTGCTCACCGGCTGCTCGGGCGGGCACGGCGCCGAGGCCGCCTGCCCGCCCCCGGCCGGCCCCGCGGTGCCCAGCCCCACGCCGACCACGGCCGCACCGACCCCAGCAGCCGCACCAACCGCACCGGCCGCCACCGCGACCCGCGCGAGCGCGGCGGGGCCGAACGCGGCTGGGCCGGGGGCCGCCGTCGCCCGAGCGGCGTACGCGCCTGCGGCGGGCGAGGACGCGGTCCCGCTCGCCAAGGGATCCAGCGGGTCGAAGGGCTCGTCCGGGTCGAAGGGTTCCGGCTCCAAGGGCTCCGGCTCCAAGGGTTCCGGTTCCAAGGGCTCCGGCTCCAAGGGGACGAAGACCGGGCGCACCGTGCACCACCACATCGACCACTACGACTCGAACGACGACGTGAGCGGCGGCCACGGCCGGTGCCACGACGAGCCGGCGTTCACCGGGTCGCCGACGCCGGTGCCGTCCTCCCCGACGGCACCCGGGAAGCCGACGACCGCACCGGTCGTCCCGGCCCTGCCGTCCGCCCCGTCCGCCCCCGGCAAGCCAACCCGCTGAGGCGGGCCGGCCGAGCGGGGGCGGGCCGAGCAGGGGCGCCGAACCGCGGAGGTCAGTCGAGGACCGGGTCCAGTCCGAGGGCCCGGTCCTGCTCCGCCTCCCCCTCGCGGCGCACCAAGCGGAACCACATGAAGATGACGAAGCCCCCGAAGACGAACCACTCCAGGGTGTAGCCGAGGTTCTGGAACGCCCGCAGGGTGAGCCCGTCGCCGCCCTGCGGCTGGACCGTCGGCACCGGGGTCAGCCCGGCCGACACCGCGTCGGCGGCCACCCAGCCGTCGTACCAGCCGTCGTACGCGAGCGCGTTGAGCAGCGCCGCCCGGTTGACCGTGCCGAGCTGACCGGCCGGCAGACCGCCCGCCACGGCGCCGTTGCTGCCACTGGACTCACCGGCCTGCAACCGCCCGGTGACGGTCACCTGGCCGGGAGGCGGCGGCGCGGCCACGGACGCGCCCTCGGCGGGCGCGCCGGGCGCCCAGCCGCGGACCACGGCGGCGAACCGGCCGTCGGCGGTGCGCAGCGGGGTGAGCACGTAGTAGCCCTGCTTGCCGTCGACCACCCGGTTCGGGACGAGGAGCTGGTGCTCCGCGTCGTAGCTGCCGGTCACGGTGACGGGCTTGCCGACGGTCTCGGTGGTCACCTGCGGGGTGGCCTGGTTGAGCAGGTCGTCGATCGGCCGCACATCACTCGAAGCGGTGACGGTCTGCTTGGTCTCCTGGTGCGACGAGAACCGGTCCTCGAACCGGCCGAGCTGCCAGGAGCCCAGCCAGACGCACACCGCCACGGCCGCGACGGCCAGCGCGGTGCCGCCGAGCCAGCGCGGAGTCAGGAGGAACCGGTACACACCCCCACGGTAACCACTCCTCACACCCGTCCCGGCCGCAGGGGTCCGCCATAGGGGTCCGCCATCGGCCACGACGGCCCGGCTGGTCGCCCGTCCGACCCCGCCTGTCCGACCCCGACCACCCGCCCGCGGACCACCGCCGGAGCGCGAAGCCCGTCAGCCCGCCGGGGGCGTGTCCGACGGCTGCGGCGCCGGTGCGCCCACCGCCTGGACGCCACCGCGGTAGAGGGTGCCGCCGCAGGCCACGGCGAAGGTGGCGGTGGCAACGGCAGGGCTGCCGGGGGCGGGGGTGTGGGCGATGGTCGCGGTGGCCGGCGCGGTGGTGGGGCTGCCGGTCGGGGTGGGGGTGGAGCTGGGGGCGTTGGTGGGCCCGGCGCTGGGGGACGAGCTGGCCTGGGGGTTGGTGCTGGGGGCCGCCGAGGCGTCCGAGGCCGCCGGGGCGGCACCGGTGGCGGCGGCGGGGGCCTGGGAGGCGCCGACGGCCGGGTTGGCGCCGCCCTGGCTGGTGGGCCCGGTGCTGGCGGTGCTGGCGCCGGGGGTGGGGCAGGTCCGGTCGGGGACCCAGGCGAACGGCACCCGGTAGCCGGCCTGCGGGGCGAGGACGGGGGGCTCCGCGTCCATCGCAGGCAGGTCGCCGGCCGGGTCGCCGGCGGCGTGGTCGGCGGTGCGCACGCGGCTGCGGTCGGTGCCGCTCACCGCCGTGACGGCGACGGCGCCGGGGCCGCCGAGCCGGCAGCTGCGGCCGGAGACGTTGTACACGGTGAACGAGCCGTGGATCCGGCCGTCGGCGGCGGCCGGGCCGACCTGTGCGCCGCCCTGGCCGAGGTCGGCCCGGGTGCAGAGCGGGGTGATCGGGCTGTCGCCGGTGCTGGCGGCGGGGGCGGGCGGGGCGGTGGTGCCGTCGGCGCGGGTGGTGCTGGCGCCGGGGCTGGGTGAGGCGGTGGGGGTGCCGGAGGGCGACGCGGTGTCGCCGGTGCCGCTGGGGCCGGGCCGCGAAGGTGTGCCGGTGCCGGGGGCGCTGCCGGTCCTGGTGCCGGTCGGGGCGGCGGCGGCCGGGCTGCTGGCGGCGGCCGAGCCGGGGCCGCCGGACAGTCCGAGGTGCTCCCCGTCGTGCAGGGCGGGCAGGGCGACGGCGACGGCGACGGCGAGGGCGGCGGCGCCGGTCCAGGCTCCGCGCCGGGCGGCCCGGCGGCGGGGTACGGCGTACCGGATCCGCGGCAGGCCGCCGGGTTCGGGCTGGATGCCGGCGACGGCGCCGCGCATCAGGTCGCGGACGCTGCGTTCCTCGGCGGAGAGCCCGTCGCCCTCACCGCCCGAGGGTCGCCGCCCGGCGCCGTCAGCCATGTCCGGCCTCCATCTGGGTGCGCAGGGCGGCGAGTCCGCGCGAGCCGTAGGCCTTCACCGATCCGAGCGAGATGCCGAGGGTCTCGGCGACCTGCGCCTCCGTCATGTCCACGAAGTAACGCAGCACCAGAACCTCCCGCTGACGGCGTTGCAGATTACGCAGCGCGGCCTTCAACTGGTCGCGCTCCAGCGCATCGTAAGCGCCTTCTTCTGCACTGGCCATGTCAGGCATGGGCTTGGGCAGCAGGCGCAGGCCGAGGATCCGTCGGCGCAGGGTCGAGCGGGACAGGTTGACGACGGTCTGCCGCAGGTAGGCCAGGGTCTTCTCGGGCTCGCGGACCCGGCGCCGGGCGGCGTGCACCCGGATGAACGCCTCCTGGACGACGTCCTCGCAGGTCGAGAGGTCGTCCAGGAGCAGCGCGGCGAGCCGCAGCAGGGAGCCGTAGTGGGCCTGGTAGGTCTCGGTGAGCAGGTCCTCGCTGGTACCCGCGTCGGTACCGGCACCGGAGCCCGCCGCACCGGGTGCGACCGCGGTCATCTGGTCGTCTTCCGGCCTACTCGCCGGCCACGGGGCGCGCGAGGGGAAGGCCACCACGGATCTCGCCGGGATGCCCGCCCCTGCTCCCACCATCACGTTCGCCACGCCCGTTGGACACTCGATCCCCTGTCATGGTTGCCCAGCCCGGGGGCCATTCTTCCGCATCGGCGGAAGAGGCCTCCAGGGGATTCCATCGGGATTCCGGACAGATTGTGTCGAGGAGCGGACACGCCCTCCCCGGATCGGGGGCCGGACGGGCCCGGGAGCGGGCGGCTCCAGGCCTTCCAGGGTCTCTCCCGGGCCTCCTGCCAGGCCTCTTCCCGGGCCTCCCCCTGTGCTTCCTCCTACGCCTCTTCCGGCGCGCCTTCCTGTGTCACCGTCAGCTCACCGGCCACCAGTTCCGCGATCTGCAGCAGGTTGAGCGCCGCGCCCTTGCGCAGGTTGTCGCCGCAGAGGAAGAGGTCGAGCGCGGCCGGCTCGTCGAGGGCCCGGCGCACCCGCCCGACCCAGACCGGGTCCGTCCCGACCACGTCGTTCGGCGTGGGGAACTCGCCAGCCGCCGGGTCGTCGTACAGCACGACCCCGGGGGCGTCGCGGAGGATCTGCTGCGCGTGCTCCTGGGTGACCTCGCGTTCGAAGAGCGCGTGCACGGCCAGCGCGTGGGTGCGGACGACCGGGATGCGGACGCAGGTCGCGGAGACCTTGAGGGCGGGCAGGCCGAGGATCTTGCGGGCCTCGGCGCGGATGCCGACCTCCTCGGAGGACCAGCCGCCGTCCACCAGGGAGCCGGTCCAGGGCACCGCGTTGAGCGCGAGCGGGGCGGCGAACGGCCCGTGGTCGGCGATCACCGCGCGCAGGTCGCCGGCCTGCCGGCCGACCTCGGTGCCGGCCACCAGGGCGGTCTGCTCGCGCAGCGCCGCCTCGCCGATCCGGCCCTCGCCGGAGGCGGCCTGGTAGGAGGCGACGACGAGTTGGGCGAGCCCGTACTCGGCGTGCAGGGCGCCGAGGGCCGCGATCATCGCGAGGGTGGTGCTGGCCGGGCTGGCGACGATGCCGCGGGCGCGCAGCCGCAGCGCGGCCGCGTTGACCTCGGGGACGACCAGCGGCACGTCCTCGGCGGTACGGAAGGCGGCGGAGTCGTCGACCACCACGACGCCCTTGGCGGCCGCGATCGGCGCCCACTGGGCGGAGACCTCGTCGGGGACGGCGAACACGGCGACGTCGATCCCCTCGAAGGCCTCCTCGGCCAGCGGGACGACCTCGACCGGCACCCCGCGCACGACCGGCTTGCGGCCGGCCGAACGCGGGGAGGCGACGAGTCGGATCTCGCCCCAGACGTCCTGGCGCAGGGAGAGCAGGCCGAGCAGCACCTCGCCGACCGCGCCGGTGGCGCCGACGACGGCGAGGTTCGGCCGCCGGGTCATCGCCCGGTGCCTCCGTAGACGACGGCCTCGTCCGTCTCGCTGTCCAGTCCGAAGGCGCTGTGCACGGCGCGGACGGCCTCCGGCACGTCCTCGGCGCGGGTGACGACCGAGATGCGGATCTCCGAGGTGGAGATCAGCTCGATGTTGACGCCCGCGGCGGACAGCGCCTCGAAGAAGGCGGCGGTGACGCCCGGGTTCGAGCGCATGCCCGCGCCGACCAGGGAGATCTTGCCGATCGCGTCGTCGTAGCGCAGCGACTCGTAGCCGATGCCCTCCTTGACCCGGCCGAGCGCGTCGATGGCCTTCTGGCCCTCCGCCTTGGGCAGGGTGAAGGAGATGTCGGTCAGCCCGGTCGACGCGGCGGAGACGTTCTGCACCACCATGTCGATGTTGACCTCGGCATCCGCGATGGCGCGGAAGATGCGGGCCGCCTCGCCCGGCTTGTCGGGCACGCCGACGACCGTGACCTTGGCCTCGGACGTGTCGTGGGCGACTCCGGAGATGATGGCCTGCTCCATCTCGCCCCCTTCGGGCTTGTGCGGGTTCTCGTTGCTGACGATCGTCCCGGGAAGACCCGAGAAGGACGAGCGTACGTGAATCGGGATGTTGTAGCGCCGGGCGTACTCCACGCAGCGGTCGAGCAGCACCTTGGAGCCGGACGACGCCAGCTCCAGCATGTCCTCGTACGCGATCCAGTCGATCTTGCGGGCCTTCGCCACCACGCGCGGGTCGGCGGTGAACACGCCGTCCACGTCGGTGTAGATCTCGCAGACCTCGGCCTTGAGCGCGGCGGCGAGGGCGACGGCGGTGGTGTCCGAGCCGCCGCGGCCCAGCGTGGTGATGTCCTTGCTGGTCTGCGACACGCCCTGGAAGCCGGCCACGATCGCGATGTTGCCCTCATCCAGGGCGGTGCGGATGCGACCAGGCGTCACGTCGATGATGCGCGCCTTGTTGTGGACGGAGTCGGTGATGACGCCGGCCTGGCTGCCCGTGAAGGACTGCGCCTCGTGCCCCAGCGATTTGATCGCCATGGCCAGCAGCGCCATGGAGATGCGCTCTCCAGCGGTCAGCAGCATGTCGAACTCACGGCCGGCAGGAAGCGGTGACACCTGCTCCGCGAGTTCGATGAGCTCGTCCGTCGTGTCGCCCATTGCGGACACCACGACGACGACCTCATGGCCGGCCTTCTTGGCGTCAACGATTCGGCGGGCAACGCGCTTGATGCCTTCGGCATCCGCAACGGATGAGCCGCCGTACTTCTGCACGACAAGGCCCACGTGCGCTCCTCGACTTGTGTCGTCTTCCGGGGGCACCAGGCCCCCGCACCCCCGGGGAAAAGGGGCTGTGCGGTCGGCGCCAGTCTACCGAGCAGGGGTGCCACAACCGGCGCTTTCCATATGATGAGACGCCCGTTTCAGCAGGTGGTCGGCGAAACGGGCGGCACCACCGGCAGGTCTGCGGGCAATTCGCCACCGCCCCGAAGAATCGGCGGATCAACGGACGGCGATCCGTCGGGATTTCTTTTCCGCGCGGAATGCTGAGGCATTCGTCACAATCAGCCGATGACCGCCGGGGGCGCACCGAAAACCGGCGCGCGCCGGGGCGACGTTCAGGCGTGCCGGAATCGCACGGACGTGCCGGAAGGGCACGGGCACCGGAGGGCGGTGCTACCGCCCGAGGCCCAGCTCGGCCGCCATCAGGTCGCCGGCCTGCTGCTCCAGCTGCTCGTCGGTGAGCCCGTCGTCGTCGGTGTCGGCGCCGTCCGGCACCGCGCCGATCGGACTGTCCAGCCGGACGTGCGCGATCAACGACTGCAGCGCCCGCAGCACCGCCGTGCAGGTCGTGCCCCAGTTGGAGAGGTACGAGAACTGCCACCACCACAGCGCCTCGCTGACCCGGCCCTCGCGGTAGTGGGTCAGCCCGTGCTGCAGCTCGCCGACCACGCCGGCCAGGTCGTCCGAGATCCGGAAGGCGTTCGGCTTCTCCGGCGGACCGTACGGGTCGAAGACCTCGTGGTAGACGTCGATCGGCGCGAGCAGCTCGGCCAGCCGCTCGCGCAGCTGCTCGCCGTCCGGCTCCGGCCCGGCGTCGGGCTCGAAGCGGTCCTCCGGGACGACGTCCTCGATGGCGCCCAGCCGGCCACCGGCCAGCAGCAGCTGCGAGACCTCCAGGAGCAGCAGCGAGACCGCGCTGCCCGGCTCGTCGCCCTTGGCGACCTCGGTGACGGCGAGCACGAAGCTCTCCACCGAGTCGGCGATCTGCACGGCGAAGTCGTCCGGCTCCGAACCGTGCGCATGGATGTGCGGGGGGTGGCTCTGCGGCTCCCCGTGCGGCTGTCCGGGGGCCGGCTGGTGGGCCTGCCCGTGGGACGGCTGGTGGGGCGTGTGGGGCTGCTGGTTGAGCGTCCGGTCAGACATCGAGCAGTCGTCTCCCTTCGAAGGCACGACCGAGGGTGACCTCGTCCGCGTACTCCAGATCCCCGCCGACGGGCAGGCCGCTCGCCAGCCGGGTCACCCTCAGGCCCATCGGCTTGCAGAGCCGGGCCAGATAGGTGGCGGTCGCCTCCCCCTCCAGGTTGGGGTCGGTGGCCAGGATCAGCTCGGTGACCGTGCCGTCCGCGAGGCGCGCCAGCAGCTCGCGGATCCGCAGGTCGTCCGGGCCGACGCCCTCGATGGGGCTGATCGCGCCGCCCAGCACGTGGTAGCGGCCGCGGAACTCGCGGGTGCGCTCGATGGCGACGACGTCCTTGGACTCCTCGACCACGCAGATGACGCCGAGATCGCGGCGCGGGTCCAGGCAGACCCGGCACTGCTCGGCCTCTGCGACGTTGCCGCAGACCGCGCAGAAGCGGACCTTGTCCTTGACCTCCAGCAGCGCGTGCGCGAGACGGCGCACGTCGGTCGGGTCGGACTGCAGGATGTGGAAGGCGATCCGCTGGGCGCTCTTGGGCCCGACGCCGGGCAGCCTGCCCAGTTCGTCGATCAGGTCCTGAACCACGCCCTCGTACAACGTCGCGCCTTCCCTCGGATGGTCGGTGGTGCTCCGGTGCCATCATCCAACGAATCGGGCGCCGGACACACCGCCCGACGCCCGACTCCCACATAAATCACATGGGTCCGTTGTCTGAACTTCAGAACTTCAGGACCTCAGACCTGCCTGGTCGAAACCCCTGTCCAGGGGCTCCCCCAGGTCAGAACGGCAGACCGGGGATGCCCCCGCCCAGGCCCTGGGTCAGCGGGCCCATGCGCTCGGCCTGCATCTTCTGCGCCGACTGGTTGGCGTCCCGCACGGCCGCCAGGACCAGGTCGGCCAGGGTCTCGGTGTCCTCCGGGTCGACGGCCGCCGGGGCGATGGTCAGCGCCACCAGCTCACCCGCACCGGTCACCGTGGCCTCGACCAGGCCACCGCCCGCCGAACCGCTCACCTTCGTCTCCGCCAGCTCCTGCTGCGCCTGCGCGAGATCCTGCTGCATCTTCTGCGCCTGCTTCAGCAGCTGCTGCATGTTGGGCTGGCCACCACCGGGGAACACGGCTCACTCCTCGCTTCGTGCTTGCTGTCCTGCGTCGCCGTCCTGCCTGCGGTCACGTCCGCTTGCAGTCCCGCTCGCGTCGTCACGGCCGAGCCTACGTGCTGCCGGGGCGGGCCGTCGCTCAGTTGCCGCGGTGGTGGATCTCCTCCAGAACCGTCGCGCCCAGCTCCCGGATGATCAGCTCCTGACCGGAGAACGCCTCCTCGTTGAGGTCCGGGTCGTCCTCCTCCGGGACGTCGTCCTCCGGCGCCACCGCGCGCACCGGACGGGCCGGCGGCGCGGCCACCGGCGGCGGGGCCTGGACCGGCGCGGGCGCCGGGGCGGCCTGCACCTGCGGGGACGGCTGCGACCGGACCGGCGCGGGCACCGGAGCCGGAGCCGACGGCGCGGCGGCCGCCGGACGGGCCGGGGCCCCCCAGCCGCCACCGCTCGGGGCGGCACCGCCCAGACCACCGCCGCCGACGGCCGTACCGCCGCCGAGGGAACCGCCCCCGGACGGGTCGACGATGCACTCGATCCGCCAGTCCACACCCAGCGCGTCCGTCAGCGCCTGGCGCAGCACGTCGTCGCTGTTGCTGCCGACGAAGCTGTCCCGGGCGCCCGCGTTGATGAAGGACACCTGGAGCACGCTGCCGTCGAACCCGGCCACCTGGCCGTTCTGGCTGAGCAGGATCCAGGTGAAGCGGCGGCGGTTCTTCACCGCCTCCAGAATCTGCGGCCACAGCTGCCGGACCTGCGCCGCGCCCTGCTGCGCGGCGGCCGAAGCCGGCCCGGCGGGCTGCCCGGCCGGGGCGGGCGCGGGCGCCGCGGGGGCAGGAGCGGGAGCGGGGGCGGACACCGGGGCCGGGGTGGCCTCTACGGCCTCGGCGGCCTGGGCCGGCGGCGGTCTCTT
>NZ_JBHWIR010000008.1:0-55134 GCF_042731835.1 Kitasatospora sp. NPDC059817
CCCGCCAGGCCAAGAACATCACCCTCACCGCCGTCGCCAACCACTTCGGCGTCTGGCCCGCCACCATCTCCACCCTCGAACGCGGCACCCGCCGAGACGACGACCTCGCCAACGCCTACCGCGAATGGCTCACCACCGCTTGACAACCCATAGGAGCATCAAAGCGGCGGCCGGGGAGGCTGTTCCGCGGCTTCCGGGGCGCAAACCCGTCGAACGAGTGAACGGGACAGGGCGGCACGCCGCCTGCCCCGCCACCCGTCTCCCGTCGCCCGCCAGGTCACACCTGACGCATCGTCAACGTACTGACGCCGCCCGGGGGACGATCACCGGAGCGCCGTCGCCGGGGGCGGCGAGCACGTCGCTGTCGATGTCGTACAGCGCGCGCACCAGCGGTGCGTCGACCACCTCGCGGGGCGGGCCGCAGGCCACCACCGAGCCGTCGCGCAGGGCGACGACCAGGTCGGCGTATCGGGCCGCCGCCGCGAGGTCGTGCAGCACCATGACGACCGTCCGCCCGCCGGCGGCGACCTCGCGGACCAGTTCCAGCACCTCGACGGCGTGCCCGAGGTCGAGCGCGCTGGTGGGTTCGTCGAGCAGCACGACGGGCGCGTCCTGGGCGAGCACCATGGCGAGCCAGCAGCGCTGCCGCTGGCCGCCGGAGAGGCGGTCCAGCCGGCGGTCGGCGAGCTCCTCGACGCCGGTGGCGCGCAGCGCCCGCGCGGTGAGCCGCTCGTCGTCGGACGACCACTGGCGGAAGAGCCCCTGGTGCGGGTGGCGGCCGTAGCGGACGAGTCCGGCGACGGTGACCGCCTCGGGGGCCTGCGGGCTCTGCGGGAGCAGCGCGACCCGGTGCGCGGCCTGGCGCGGCCGCAGCCGCCAGACGTCCTCGCCGCCGACCAGCACCCGCCCGCCGTCCGGCCGGTGCAGCCGGGCGACGGCCCGCAGCAGGGTGGACTTGCCGCAGCCGTTCGGGCCGACGACGGCCACCACCCGGCCGGCCGGGACGGTGAGGTCGACGCCGGCGAGCACCGGGCGGCCGGGGCCGTAGCCGGCGGTGAGGCCCTGGATCGTCAACTCCATCGAGGGTTCCTTCGGTTGGAGGGGGCTGCGGGCCGGCCGGGCGAGGTGCCGGCCGGCCGGGCACGGGCGCGGGCCCGGCCGGGTACGGGCCCGAGCGCGGACACGGGCCCGGAACGGGGCCCGAACGCGGGCCGGTCAGGAGGCGGCGAGCGCCTTGCCGATGTCGCCGATGACCACGTCGGCCGCGAGCGGCCCGCCGCGGGTGGACCAGACCGAACCGTCCACGGTGACGGCGTGCTTGTTCTTCACCGCGCCCAGCTCCTGGTAGGCGGGCTTGGACTGGACGTCCTTGAGCGCGGTCTTGCCGTCGTCGGTGAGGGTGGACAGGAACAGCCAGTCGCCGTCGATCTCGGCGAGCTTCTCCAGGCTGAGCGCCGGGCTGTGCGCGTTGCCGTCCTTGTCCTGCGCGGCCGGGCGGGTGAGGCCCATGTCGAGGGCGACGCCGCTGGCGAACTGCTTCTTCTCCATCCAGCTCGGCCCGGTGGGGTTCCAGCGGACGATGGAGACGGCCGCGCCCTTGTTCTTGCCGAGGTCGCCTCCGGCCTTGGCGGCCTTGGCCTCGTAGTCGGCGATCACCTTGTTGCTCTGGTCGAGCTTGTTGACGGCGTTTCCGATGCCGCGGAAGGCGAGCTTCCAGTCGTCGGTGGGTGCCATGGTGACGAGGGTGGCGGGGGTGATCTCGCGCAGCTGCTTGAGCATCTGCTCGTCCTGCATGTCGCCGGCCAGGATGAGGTCGGGCTTGGCGGCGATGACCTTGTCCATGACGGGCTGCAGCAGGTTGCCGACCACCGGGACGCCCTGGACCTTGTCCTTGAGGTAGGCGGGCGGCTCGTTGAGCCCCTGGCCGTTGGTGATGCCGACGGGCTTGACGCCGAGGGCGAGCACCGCGTCGAGGTCCTCCTGGGTGAGGGTGACGATCCGCTGGGGCGCGGCGGGGATCTCGACGGCCTTGCCGGTCGCGTCCTTGACGGTGCGCTTGCCGCCGGCCGCGTCCGCCGCCGGGCTGCCGGCGGCGGTGGAGCCGCCCGCGGAGCCCGAGGATCCGGAGGAGGACCCGGAGGAGCCGCACCCGGCGAGCAGGAGGGCGGCCGCCCCGGTGACGGCCAGCGCCCGGGCCGCGCGGCGGCGGACGGGGTGGAGCGGGCTCTGGGCGAACGGCATGGGTGCCTCCGGGCAGCGGTGGTACGGGGGTTGGGCGGCGTCCGGGTGACCCGGCACGGTGGCGGTGCCCACAGGACGATGCGCTCATTAGGTTAGCCTTACCTTATGACATTGTCGCAAGTGGGCGCCCCCGGGGAGTCCCGCACCGAGCCGGACGCCCCGCCGCCACCGCCGCCACCGCCGCCACCGCGCGGGGACGGCCGCTGCGCCGCCTGGCCGATCGCCCTCGGCGCGGTCGCGGTCCTGCTCGCCCTCGCCGCGCTCTCGCTGTCCGTCGGCGCCGGGGAGGTCGGCCCCGGGCGGGTGCTGGACTACCTGCTGAACCGCCACGGCGCCCGCGCGGACAGCCGGCTCGCCCTCGTCGTCGGCGACCTGCGCCTGCCCCGCACGGCCACCGCCCTGCTGGTCGGCGCCGCACTCGGGGTCGCCGGGGCGCAACTGCAGTCCGTCACCCGCAACCCGCTCGCCGAGACCGGACTGCTCGGCGTCAACGCCGGCGCCTCCCTGGGGGTCGTGCTCGGCATCGCCGTACTCGGCATCCAGACCTCGTACGGGTACCTGGCCTTCGCCTTCGGCGGCGCCGTGCTCGCCAGCACGCTGGTGCTGCTCATCGCGGGTGCCCGGGGCGGGTCGCCGATGCGGCTGGTGCTCGGCGGCTCGGCGGTCGGCGCCACCTTCGGCGGGCTCACCGGCGTGCTGATCGTCAACTCGCCCGAGGCGTACGACCGGTACCGGGTGTGGGTGCTGGGCTCGCTGGCCGGTGTGGAGGGCTGGACGACGCTGCGCCAGCTCGCCCCGGTGCTCGGCGTGGGCTTCCTGCTCGCCCTGCTCGCCACCCGGCCGCTCACCGCGCTCGCGCTCGGCGACGACCTCGCCCGCGGCCTCGGCCACCGCCCCGGCGCCACCCGGGCCGCGGTCGCCTTCGCCGTCACCCTGCTGACCGCCTCGGCCGTCGCGCTGGCCGGCCCGATCTCCTTCCTCGGCCTGCTCGCCGGATTCCTGGCACGGACCGTCGCCGGCCCCAGGGTCGGGCAACTCACCGTGCTCGCAGGGCTGTTCGGCGCCGCCGTGCTCACCGGGGCCGATGTGCTGGCCCGGGTGGTGGCCCGCCCGTTCGAGGCGCCGGTGTCGGTGATCGTCTCCCTGGTCGGCGCCCCCGCGCTGATCGCGATCGTCCGCTCCCGCCGGACCGCCGCGCTCGGCATGGCCGATCCGGCCGAGCCCGCCCCCGTCCGGCGGTCCGAGCCGCCCGCGCCCAAACCCGACCTGGTACTGCGGCGCGGCGCCTGGTCGCTGCTGCTCCCCCGCCGGGCGCTGCTCGCCTCGCTCGCCCTGGCCGCGGCGCTGCTCGCCGTCGTCGTCGTGTCCGCCCACGCCGGGCAGAGCGAACTCGGCCTCGGCCGCACCCTCCAGGCCGTGTTCGGCTACGGCGACCGGCTGGACGTGCTGCTGGTGCAGAAGTTCCGGCTCGGCCGGATCGTCGCCGGGCTCGCCGCCGGCGCCGCCCTCGGCCTGGCCGGCTGCCTCACCCAGACCCTCGCCCGCAACCGCCTCGCCACCCCCGAACTGCTCGGCGTCAACGACGGCGCCACCGCCGCCGTCCTGATCTCCGCCACCGTCTCCGGCACCTTCGGCGCCTGGTGGGCCGGCCCGCTCGGCGCGCTGGCCGCCGTCCTGGTCGTCACCCTGGTCTCCGGCGGGCTCGGCGCGCAGGGCTACCGGGTGCTGGTCGTCGGCCTCGCGATGTCCGCGCTCGCCTCGGCCGTCATCCAGGTCGCGCTCGCCCGCCGCTCGCTCAACTCGGCCGGCTCCCTTTACGTCTGGACCTCCGGCAGCCTCAACGGGCGGGACTACGCCGTCGCCACCCCGGTCCTGATCGGGCTGGCCGTGCTCGTGCCGCTCGCGCTGGCGGCGGCCCGGCGGCTGGCGGTGCTGCGCTTCGACGACAGCGTGGCCGCCTCGCTGGGCGTCGACCCGGGCCGGGTCCGGCTCGGCTGCCTGCTGCTGGCCGTCGCGCTGGCCGGGCTGGCCGTCGGCGTGTGCGGGCCGGTCGGCTTCGTCGCGCTGGCCGCGCCCGTGATCGCCGGGCGGCTGGCCGGGCCGGCGCGCGTGCCGGTCCTCGGCTCGGCACTGACCGGCGCCGTCCTCGTCGTGCTCGCCGACACCGTGGGGCGGGTGCTGATCGGCGGGGTGGAGATCCCCGTCGGCATCGTCACCACCGTCCTCGGCGGCCCCTTCCTGCTCTGGGTGCTGCTCGGCCGCAAGGGCACCCCCGCCTAACCTCCCCGAGGAGTCCCGCAGATGGAAACCCTTCCCCTGGTCGCGCCCGATCCGGCCGACCCCGCCTACCGCCTGGTCACCTTCGTGCACGAGGACGCGTCGTGCGACGGCGTGCTCGCGCTCCTGCACACCGTCACCGACAAGGACCGGCACGCCGGCGACCTCGCCCCGCACCTGATGACCCGCCGCGACGACGGCCGTTGGTCGATCACCTACCGGCTGCGAGCCGACCACCGGGCGTCCTACCAGCTGTACCCGTTCCGGGGGGACGCCCCCGGCACCACCCGGGCGGACTGGCTGCGCGTCCTCGACCACGCCCGCCCCGACCCGCACGACGCCGCCCCCCGGCTGCCCGCCCGCGACGGGCGCCACCCGTCGTCCGTGCTCAGCCTGCCCGACGCCCCCGCCCAGCCGTACGCCCGGCGGCGCGACGGCGTGCCGCGCGGGCGGACGGTGGCCCACGAGGTGGCCGGGCGGCGGGTGGACGTCCACCTCCCCGCCGGTGGCGGAGCGTCCGCCGGTGGCGGGCCGTTCGCGGTGGCCGTGCTGCTGGACGGCGAGATGTGGGGCGAGGTGCTGTCGGTCGGCGACACCCTCGACAACCTGGCGGCGGACGGCGCCATCCCGCCCACCGTCGCCCTGCTCGTCCACACCATGGGCCCCTGCCGCCCCGACGACCTCAGCTGCAACCCGGCCTTCGTCGACCTCCTCGCCGACCGCCTCCTCCCCTGGGCGGCAGCCGAGTTCGGCACCACCACCGACCCGGCCGGCACCGTCATCGCCGGCCAGAGCGCGGGCGGCCTCACCGCCGCCTTCGCCGCGTTCCGGCGCCCCGACCGCTTCGGCGGCGCGCTCTGCCAGTCCGGTTCCTTCTGGTGGCCGGACGAGACGGAGTTCGACGAGGGCAGTGAGTGGCTGACCCGCCAATTCGCCCGCGAGCAACGGCGGGAGGCCCGGTTCTACGTCGAGGTCGGCCTCCAGGAGTGGATGCTGCTCCCGCAGAACCGCCACCTGCGCGACGTCCTCACCGCCCGCGGCTACGACCTCGCGTACCGCGAGTTCAACGGCGGCCACGACTACGCCTGTTGGCGCGGCGGGCTGGCGGACGGGCTGGCGCACCTGCTGGGGCGTGCCTGACGGTTCCCGGCGAATCGGCGGACCGGCGGACCGGCGGACCGGCGGACCGGCGGACCGGCGCGCAGCGACGGGGGCGTGCTAGCGTCCCGGTGGCGGCGCGCCGGTGACCGCCCCGGACGAGATGTGCGCCGTACCCGGCCCGCCAAGACGACGCACCCAGGGAGACGTCATGGCCGCCGGTGCCCCGATCGCCCGTCCGCTCGACGTGCGGTGGATCCACGGATCCCCGTCCGCGAAGCACAACACGGACCCGGACATCCAGGTCCACGCGTACGACGAGCACACCGTCATCCTGCGGCAGAACAAGGCGGTCAACTACGAGGCGCCGTTCCTGTTCCTGCTGTTCGGGGGCGAGCGGGCCGTCCTGATCGACACCGGGGCCACCGCCTCCGCCGCGTACTTCCCGCTGCGCACCGTGGTCGACGGGCTCATCGACCGGTGGCTCGCCGACAACCCCCGCGACGGCTACGGGCTGCTCGTCCTGCACACCCACCCGCACGGCGACCACGTCGCGGGCGACGGGCAGTTCGCCGACCGGCCCGCGACGACCCTGGTCGGCGCCGACCCGGCCACGGCCTGGCCGTACTTCGGCTTCGACCAGGACCCGGACGCCGTCGCGCGGGTGGACCTCGGCGGCGGCCGGGTGCTCGAATGCCTGGCCACCCCGGGCCACCACCCGGCGGCCGTCACCTACTACGACCCGTGGACGGGCCTGCTGCTCACCGGCGACACCGTCTACCCGGGCCGCCTCTACATCGACGACTGGCCGGCCTTCACCCGCACCGTCGACCGGCTGATCGACTTCGCCGAACGCCGCCCCGTGACGCATCTGCTCGGCTGCCACATCGAGATGACCCGCACCCCCGGCGTCGACTACCCCATCCGCACGACCCACCAGCCCGACGAGCCGCCCCTGGAACTGACCGTCGGACACCTCCGGGCCATCCGCACCGCACTCGCCGACCTCGGCGACCGGCCGCGCCGGCACGCCCTGCCCGACCTGATCCTCTGGCCGAGCGCCTGAGCCCATCGGTCAGGCGCTCGGCGATCAGTCCTTGTACGGGACGAGCCGCGCGAGGTCCAGTTCGAAGCCGAACGGATCGGGAACGCCGATCGTCTCGCCGAAGTCCCGCTCGGTCCTCGTGTGGTACCGGTCGTGGTTCGGCTCGGAGAACAGCGTGGCCGTCCGCTGCCGCGGGTCCACGATCAGGTAGAGCGGGAAGCCCATGCGCGGGTAGTCGCGGACCTTCCCCGTCCAGTCGTTCTCGGGATTGGACGGGGAGACGATCTCGACCGCGATCAGGGCCAGCTCGGCGGGGATGTCGTGGCCGGCCAGGTCGATGACGTCCTCGGGCAGGTACGTGAGGTCGGGATTGCGCACGGAGCCGACCTCGGGTGAGGAGAGATCACTGTTCCCGGTGGGGAAGTAGCCGGGAGGGCAGTGCGCCTCGAACTGGCGTTGGACCAGCGCGAGGTTCAGCTGGTGGACCGACGACGGTGACGCCTGCATGACGATGATGTCGCCGGACAACTCCACCTTGTAGCCGTCCGGGAGACTGCGCCGGGCCTCTTCGAGAAGACGGTAGCGCTCGGGGTTCATGGACTCTCCTCCAGTGCTCCGGCCACCGTACGGCAGCCGGAGCCGATTCAGGGTGCCGGCGCCTCCCGGGGGAGGCGGGTGGTGAGGAGAGTGCCGGCGGCGACCAGGGCGGCGGTGAGCAGGAGGGCGAGGCGGTAGGGGCCGGGTGAGCCGCCGTCGGTGTCCAGGGCGCCGATGAGGGCGGCGGTGGCGGCGATGCCGAGGGCGCCGCCGAGGGTGCGGACGATGGTGAACAGGCCCATGGCGCGGCCCATCGCGGGCCCGGGGACGTCGGCGAAGCCGGCGATCTGGACGGTGAGCACGGCGGTGCCCAGGACGAGCCCGACCGCGAACATCAACGCCCGTACGGCCCAGGGGTTCTCGGCGAAGCCGAGGGCGGCCAGGACGAGCGCGGCGAGCAGCAGCGCGGGCAGCGCGAGGCGGCGGGGGCCGAACCGGGGCAGCAGGCGGTCGACCACCTGCGAGGCGGCCATCAGGCCGATCGCCTCGGGGAAGACGCTCAGCCCTGCGTCGAGGGCCGAGGCCCCGAGGGCGGCCTGGTAGAGCAGCGGGAGGACGAACAGGGCGCCCATCAGGCCGGCCGAGGTGAGCAGGGCCAGCCAGGTGGCGGTGCCGAAGGTGCGGTCGGCGAGCTGCCGCAGGTCCACCAGTGGTTCGGCGACGCGGAGTTGGTGGCGCACGGCGATGCCGAGCAGGAGGAGCCCGGCCACGCCGCCGAGCGCCACCGGGGGCGAGGACCAGCCGTGCGCCGGGCCGAAGCCGAGCGCGTAGGTGAGCAGTCCGAGGCCGGGGGTGGCGAGCAGGAAGCCGGTGGTGTCGAAGCGGCCGGCCGGGGGCTCGTCCGCCGCGCGCAGGCCGATGAGCCCGGTCGCGACGGCCGCGACCCCGATCGGCACGTTGACCAGGAACAGCCAGTGCCAGGAGAGGTGTTCGGTCAGGAGGCCGCCGAGCGGCGGGCCGAGGGCGGGCATCAGGGCGGTCGGGACGATCAGGATCCGGCCCAGGCCGGCCCGCTCGTGCGGGGCGAAGGCCCGGAACAGCAGGGTCATCCCGACGGGGGTGAGCAGTCCGCCGGCCACGCCCTGGACGGCCCGCGCGGCGGCGAGCGAGCCGAGGCCGGGCGCGGCGGCGCACAGGGCGGAGGCGAGGGTGAACGCGGCCAGGGAGCCGAGGAAGACCCGCTTCACGCCGAACCGGTCGCCGAGCCAGCCCGCCACCGGCAGGCCGACGGCGAGGCCGACCAGGAAGGCCGTCTCGACGGCGTTGGCGGCCGAGACGGGCCGCCCGAAGTCCTCGGCGATGGTGAACAGCGCGGGGTTGACGATGGTCGAGTCCAGGCCGTTCATGCACATCGCGGCGGTGTAGACCACGACCACCGCGGCGCGCCCCGCGAGCAGGGGGCGCGCCCGGGCGGCCTCGACGGCCGGAGGGGTCACAGGTCGGTCCAGTGGGCGGTGATCCACTGCACGGCGTCGGCGCGCTCGCACGGGCCGTGGGAGACGTTCCAGCCGGCCGGGACGGCGGCGAAGGCCGGCCAGAGCGAGTGCTGGCCCTGGTCGTTGACGAGGGCGAGGAACTCGCCGTCACCGTCGAAGGGGTTGGCGGGGGCGTCACTCATCGGAGGACTTCTCCAGGTGGTCGGTGATCACGCGGGCGATGTGCGCGATCGGGGCGGGCAGGGTCATGTCCTTGTGCGAGCAGGCGACGTCGGTGTTGTCGATGCGGCCGGACACGTACGGGGTCCAGAGTTCGGGCACCAGGGTCTCGTCGATGGTGTCGACGGTGGCGCGGAAGAACAGCACGTCGCCGTCGAAGGGGCGGTGGTCGTGGCCCCGGACGAGGTGGTTGGTGTTGAGGTAGATCCGGTTGAGGGCGGCCACGGTGGCGTCGTCGAGCCCGGCGAGCGGGCTGCCCTCGCGGCGCAGCAGCTCGGTGACGGCGGCGAGTTCGAGCGGCCGCCCGGCGAGGTCCTCGGGGCCGTAGCCGCCCATGGTGAGCAGCGCCTCCAGCGCCTCGGCCTGGTCGGGGACGGGCAGGTCGCGGAAGCCCTCGGCGGGGTAGGCGTCCAGGATCGCGAGCAGTTCGACGGCGTGGCCGAGGTCCTGGAGCCGGACGGCGACGGCGTGCGCGATGATCCCGCCGGTGGACCAGCCGAGCAGCCGGTACGGTCCCTCGGGCTGGGCCTCGCGCAGCCGGTCGACGTAGTGCGCGGCCAGTTCGTCCAGGGTCTGCGGCAGGGGCCGGGCCGCCGTGGCGGCGCCGACGCCCTGGGCCTGGAGGCCGTAGATCGGCTGGTCGGCGGGCAGGTGGCGGATCAGGCCGGTGTAGCACCAGCTGAGGCCGCCGGCGGGGTGGACGGCGAACAGCGGGGTACGGCGTCCGGGCGCGGCGGGGCGCAGCGGAAGCAGGACGTCCAGCGCGTCGGCGCTCTGCGAGCCGGCCGCCAGGGCCGTGTCGAGGGCGGCGACGGTGGGCGACTGGAACAGGGTGCCGATGCCGACGTCCAGGCCGAGCAGTTCGCGGATCCGCCCGGCGAGGCGGACGACCAGCAGCGAGTGGCCGCCGAGGGCGAAGAAGTCGTCGTCGACGCCGACCGCCGCGACGCCCAGCACCTCGGCGAAGAGTTCGCACAGCTGCTGTTCGCGCGGGGTGCGCGGCGGGCGTCCGGCGCCGGTGGCGGGTGCGTCGGGGGCGGGCAGGGCGCGGCGGTCGAGCTTGCCGTTGGCGGTGAGCGGCAGCCGGTCCAGCAGGACGACGGCGGAGGGCACCATGTGGGCGGGCAGTTCGGCGGCGGTGTGGGCGCGCAGGTCCTCGGGGGTGACGGCGGCGGCGGCGCTCGGGTCTTCGAGGCTCGCCGTGGTGACCGCGTAGCCGACCAGTCGCTTGTCGCCCGGGGCGTCCTCGCGAACGACCACGGCGGCGTCGGCGACGCCCGGGTGGGCGGCCAGCACGGCCTCGATCTCGCCGAGTTCGATCCGGAAGCCGCGCAGCTTCACCTGCTGGTCGGCGCGGCCGAAGTACTCCAGGACGCCGTCGGCGCGGCGGCGGGCGAGGTCGCCGGAGCGGTACATCCGGGTGCCGCGTTCGCCGAACAGTTCGGCGTACGGGTCGGCGACGAAGCGCCCGGCGGTGAGGTCGGGGCGGCCGAGGTAGCCGCGGGCCAGGCCGGCCCCGGCGACGTACATCTCGCCGGTGACGCCGGGCGGGACGGGCTGGAGGTGCTGGTCCAGGACGTAGACCCGCAGGTCGGGGATGTTGACGCCGATGGTGCTGCTGCTCCCGGCGGCGGCGGTGGCCCGGTCGAGGGCGATGTAGGAGACGTGCACGGTGGTCTCGGTGATGCCGTACATGTTGACCAGGGTGGGCGCGTCCTCCGGGTGGCGGGCGTACCAGTCGTCGAGCCGGGCCAGTTCGAGCGCCTCGCCGCCGAACACCACGTAGCGCAGGGCGAGTTCGGTTCCGGGGCGGTCCCGGTCGGCGGCGCTGAGCTGGTAGAAGGCGGACGGGGTCTGGTTGAGCACGGTGACGCGCTCGCGGGCGAGCAGGTCGAGGAAGGCCGCCGGGTCGCGGCTGACCAGGTGCGGGACGACGACCAGGCGGCCGCCGTGCAGCAGGGCTCCCCACAGCTCCCAGACGGAGAAGTCGAAGGCGTAGGAGTGGAAGAGGGTCCAGACGTCGTCCGCGCCGAAGCCGAACCAGTGGTCGGTGGAGCGGAACAGCCGGACCACGTTGTGGTGGGTGACGGGCACGCCCTTGGGCCGGCCGGTGGAGCCGGAGGTGTAGATGACGTAGGCGGTGTCCTCGGCGCGCAGCGGGCGGGTGCGCTCGTACTGGGCCAGCGGCGTGGCCGGGTGGGCGGCCGACTCCGGGCCGTCGACGAGCAGTTGGGGCACCTGGTGGGCGGGCAGCCGGGGTGCGGTGGCGCGGTCGGTGAGCAGGGCGGCGGGGGCGGCGTCGGCCAGCATGTAGGCGAGGCGGTCGGCCGGGTAGTCGGGGTCGAGCGGCAGGTAGGCGGCGCCGGACTTGGCCACCGCGAGGAGGGCGACGACGAGTTCGAGCGAGCGCGGCAGGGCGAGGGCGACGATGGTGCCGGGGCCGATGCCGTTGGCGGCCAGCAGCCGGGCCAGGCGGTCGGCGCGGGCGGCGAGTTCGGTGTAGTCGAGCTGCTCGTCACCGCAACTGACGGCGACGGCCCGCGGGTTGGCGGCGGCCGCGGCCTCGAACAGCTCGGCCAGGGTGGCGTCCGGGGCCGGGGTGTGCGGGGCCGAGGTGTCCGAGGTGCGCGGGGCCGGGGTGTGCGGGGTGTGCGGGGCCGGGGTGTGCGGGGTGCCGTTCCACTCGACGAGGGCGCGCAGCCGCTCCTCCTCGCCGATCAGCGGGAGCCGGCCGATCGCGGTGTCGGGGGTGGTGGCGGCGGCGGTGAGCAGCCGGGCGAGGCGGGTGGCGAGCCCTTCGACGGTGGCGGCGTCGAAGAGGTCGGTGCGGTACTCCAGGAAGCCGCCGATGCCGCCGTCGGGGAGCTCGCCCGCGTTGAGGGTGAGGTCGAACTTGGCGGTGCCGCTGGGGACGGCGGCGATCCGGGCGGTGAGGCCGCCGCCCAGCGGGTGGGGCTCGTCGGGCCGGCTCTGCCAGGCGAGCATCACCTGGAACAGCGGGTGGCGGGCGAGGGAGCGCGGCGGGTTGAGCTCCTCGACCAGGCGGTCGAAGGGCAGGTCGGCGTGCTCGTGGGCGGCGAGGACGGTGCTGCGGACCTTGCCGAGCAGCTCGCGGAAGGTCGGATCGCCCGAGGTGTCGGTGCGCAGGACCACGGAGTTGACGAAGTAGCCGACCAGATCGGCGGTTTCGGGGTCGTCTCGGCCGGCGACCGGGGTGCCGACGGGGATGTCGGTGCCGCAACCGTGCCGGGTGAGCAGGGCGGCGAGTCCGGCCTGGACGGCCATGAAGACGGTGCCGCCGGCGGTCCGGGCGAGCACGGCGAGGGCCGCGTGCGCCTCGGCGTCGAGGGTGAAGGGCACGGTGGCGCCGTGGTGGCCGGCGACGGCGGGGCGCGGGCGGTCGGTGGGCAGTTCCAGCTGGTCGGGCAGGCCGGCCAGGGCGGTGCGCCAGTAGTCCGACTGCCGCGCGGCGAGCGGGCTGGGCGCCTCGGAGGTGCCGAGCAGCTGCCGCTGCCAGGCCGTGTGGTCGGCGAACTGCACGGCGGGCGCCGGGAGTTCCGGTGCGCGGCCGGCCAGCCGGGCGGTGTAGGCGGCGGACAGGTCGCGGACCAGCGGGGTGGTGGACGCGCCGTCGCTCGCGATGTGGTGGAGCAGCAGGAGCAGGGTGTGTTCGACCGGGCCGTGGGTGAACAGGGTGGCGCGCAGCGGCGGCCGGCCGGTGAGGTCGAAGGCGTGCCGGACGGCTTCGGCGAGCTCGGTGCCGTCGTGCAGTTCGACGGGCGCGGCGGGCAGCACCCGCTGGTACGGCGTGCCGTCCGGCTCCTCGCCGTAGACCGTGCGCAGCACCTCGTGCCGGGCGGCGAGGTCGCCGAGGGCGAGAGTGAGGGCGGTCCGGTCGAGCGGGCCGGTGAGGGTCAGGGCGAGCGGGATGTTGTAGGTGGGGCTGGGGCCCTGGAGCCGGTGCAGGAACCACAGGCCGCGCTGGGCGGGTGACAGCGGCATCCGGTCGGTGCGCGGCACGGGCACCAGCGCGGGGCGGGCCTCGGGCTCGCCGCCGGGGTGCGCGTCGAGCAGCGCGGCGAGCGCGGCCGGGGTCGGGTGGCGGAAGACGTCGGCGAACCCGACGGCGGCGGCGAAGGTCTCGCGCAGCCGGGCGGCGAGGCGGCCGGCCAGCAGCGAGTGGCCGCCGAGATCGAAGAAGGAGGCGTCCCGCCCGGGCGCCTGCGGCAGGTCGAGGACGTCGGCGAACAACCCGCAGACCAGTTCCTCCTGCGGCGTGGCCGGGGCCGTGCCGGGCTCGGCGGCGGCGGGTTCGGGCAGGGCGCGGTGGTCGAGCTTGTCGTGGGCGGTGCGCGGCAGTTCGTCGAGGAGCAGGACGGCGGCCGGGACCATGTGGCCGGGCAGCCGGGCGGCGAGCGCGGCCCGCAGCGCGGCCGGGTCGAGGGCGACGCGGGGGGTGGGGGCGGGTTCGGCGGCGTCCTCCGACATGGCCTCGGCAACGGTCTCGGGGGCGGTCTCGGGGGCGGCCTCGGGGGCGGCCTCGGGAGCCGCCTCGGGGACGACGTAGCCGAGCAGCCGCTTGCCCTGCGGACCGGAGCGGGCGATCACCACGGCCTGGGCGACGCCCGGCAGTTCGGCGAGGACGGCGGCGATCTCGCCGGGCTCGATCCGGAAGCCGCGGATCTTCACCTGGTCGTCGGCGCGGCCGAGGAATTCCAGGGTGCCGTCCGGTCGGCGGCGGGCGAGGTCGCCGGTGCGGTACATCCGGTCGCCGGGCGGGCCGAACGGGTCGGCGAGGAAGCGTTCGGCGGTGAGGTCGGGGCGTCCGAGGTAGCCGCGGGCCAGGCAGGCCCCGGCGACGTACAGTTCGCCGGCGACGCCGTCGGGCGCGGGGCGCAGCGAGCCGTCGAGGACGTAGGCGCGGGAGCCGCGCACCACCCGGCCGACCGGGGCGCCGTCGGGACCGGGCGTCCAGGCGTAGGCGTCGACGGTGGTCTCGGTCGGGCCGTAGAGGTCGATCGGGTGCAGGCCGGCTGCGGCGGTGAGGCGCTGCCAGAGGGCGGGCGGGGTGGCTTCGCCGCCGACCGCGATGACCGCCGGGCGGTGCCACTCCTCGTCCAGGATGCCTTCGGAGAGCAGGACTTCGAGGTAGGAGGGGGTGACGTCGAGGTAGTCGACGCGTTCCCGGTGCAGGTGGCCGGCCAGGGCGGCCGGGTCGCGGTAGGTGGCGTCGTCGAGCAGGTGCAGCTCGTGGCCGTGGACCATCCACAGCACCGGGTCCCAGGAGGCGTCGAAGGCGAACGAGGCGCTGTGGGCGACGCGCAGGCGTTCGCGGCCGGTGCGGCGCATGGCCGGGGCGATGTGGTCCTCGCCGTGGCCCGCGTACAGGTTGGCCAGCGAGGCGTGGGTGACGACGACGCCCTTGGGGCGGCCGGTGGAGCCGGAGGTGTGCAGCACGTAGGCGGCGTGGTGGGGCCGGGGGGCCGGGGGCGCGGTGGCGGGCTCGGCGTCCGCGTCCCCGGGCAGCACGGTGGGCAGGCCGGCCGGCAGGTCCAGTTGGGCGAGGGCGTCGACGGTGCCGACCACGCAGACCGGGCGGGCGTCGTCCAGGACGGCGGCCAGGCGCTGCCGGGGGTGGGCGAGGTCGAGGGAGACGCAGGCGCCGCCGGCCTTGAGCACGCCGAGCATCGCGACCAGGGTGTCCACGCCGCGCGGCAGGGCGAACGCGACCGGCGCACCGGCGCGCACGCCGAGGGCGTTCAGGCGGTGGCCGAGGCGGTTGGCGGCGGCGTCCAACTCGGCGAAGGTGAGGGCGGTTTTGCCGCTGCGGACGGCGACGGCGGCCGGGGTGCGGGCGGCCTGCGCGGCGAACAGCTCGGGCAGCGTCCGGTCGAGCGGCGGCTCCGCGCGCCCGGCGGTGGCGCGGCGCAGGCCGTCCGGGTCGAGCAGGTCGATCCGGGCGATCGGTGTCTGCGGGGCGGTGAGCAGCAGGTCGGTGAGGGCGTCGAGGTAGCGCAGCAGCCCGTCACGGTGGGCGGCGAGCGAGGCGGCGTCGTGGCGGGCGGGGTCGGCGTCGAGGACGAGGCGCAGCGCGCCGCCGGGGGCGGGCGAGACGCCGACGGCGAGGTCGTCGACCGGCCCGGCGGCGAGGTTGCGGACGACGCCGGGCAGGCCGGCCAGGTCGAGATCGCCCTCGAAGGCCTTGATGTTGACCATCGGGCCGAACAGGGCGCGCCGCTCGCCGGTCAGCCCGCGGTCGCGGCGCAGGTCCTCCAGCGGGTAGCGCTGGTGGCGGCGGACGGCGCGCAGTTCGCGGACCACCCGGCGCAGCAGCGCCTCGGCGCTGTCGGCGGGGCGGACGGCCAGGCGCAGCGGGAGGACGTTGGCGGCGGCGACGGGGGTGCGCAGGGCGGCCGGTCCGCGGCGGTTGGCGAGCGGCAGGCCGAGCACGACGTCCTCGGTGCCGGCCAGGCGGTGCAGGTAGCCGGCGGTGGCGGCGAGGAGCAGTTCGGCCCAGGTGGCGCGGGCGGTGGCGGCGGCGCGCTCCAGTCGGTCGCGGGTGCCGGCGGGCAGTTCGGCGGTGAGGCGCAGGGGGGCCTGGGCCGGGGTTGCGGACAGCGCGGGCGCCGGGCTGCCCGGCAGGGTCGCCGGGGTGTCGGCGCCGGCCAGGCGGTCGGCCCAGTAGGCGCGGTCGGCCGGGTACTCCTCGCCGTCCCGGTAGGCGGCCTCCTCGGCGGCGACCTCGGCGAGGGTGGCGAACGGGCGTGCGGCGGGCTCGGCGCCGGTGGTGTGCGCGGTGTACAGCTCGGCGAGGCGCTCGCCGAGGAGGTTCAACGCATAGGCGTCGACGGCGAGGTGGTGGATCCGCCGGTACCACTGGTACCGGTCGTCGGCGAGGCGGATCAGCGCGTGGGTGAACAGCGGGCCCTCGGCGAGGTCGGCCGGGCGGGCGAGGTCGGCGCGCATCCAGGCCTCGGCCTCGGCGGCCGGGTCGTGCGCGGCGCGCAGGTCGAGGTGGTGCAGCGGCCAGCGGCGGCCGGGGCGCGGCTGCTGGCGGGGCGTGCCGTCCGGGCCGGTGACGACGACGGCGCTCAGCGCCTCGGCCTCGTCGACTGCCTGCCTCAGCGCGTCCTCGAACCGGCCCTCGTCGAGCGGGCCGGTGATCTCGACGGCGTCGCCGGTGTTGTAGACCGGGCTGTCGGGGTCGAGTGACTGCGCGTACCAGATGGCGGCCTGGGCGGCGAGCAGCGGGACATCGACGGCCTGGGTTTCGACGGCAGGCATGGTTCGGGGTGCTCCTCGGGGTCCGGCGAACGAAACGCCTAGTTAGGTTAGCCTAATCTAACTTCATATGATCTGGTCAACGGCCTCCCAGTGCGGGGGCCCTGACATCCCGGAGGCGCCGCCCATGCCCCTGACCGCGACCAAACAGGCCGTCCGCGAACGCGTCCACGCGCACCGCGCGGAACTGCTCGCGCTCAGCCACCGCATCCACGCCCACCCCGAGACCGCGTTCGAGGAGCACCGCGCGGCCGCCTGGTGCGCCGAACTCCTGCGCGCCCACGGCTACGCCGTCACCGCGCCCGCGCACGGACTGGACACCGCGTTCACCGCGAGCCTCGGCAGCGGGCCGGTCACCGTCGCACTCGTCTGCGAGTACGACGCGCTGCCCGGCCTCGGGCACGCCTGCGGGCACAACCTGATCGCCGCCGCCGGCCTCGGCGCGGCACTCGGCCTCGCCCCGTACGCCGACCAACTCGGGCTCACCGTACGGGTGATCGGCGCGCCCGCCGAAGAGCGCGGAGCCGGAAAGGCGCTGCTGCTGGAGGCGGGCGCCTTCGACGGCGTGGACGCGGCGATGATGGTGCACCCCTGCCCGGTCGAGGTCGCCGACTTCCGCTCCTTCGCGCTCGGCACCCTCTCCGTCCACTACACCGGCCGCGCCGCCCACCCGAGCCTCAACCCGCACCAGGGGCGCAACGCCGCCGACGCGCTCACCGTCGCCCAGGTCGCCCTCGGGCTGCTGCGCCAGCACCTGCCGCCGCAGTGGCGGGTGCACGGCATCACCACGGCCGCCGGCACCGCGCCCAACCTGATCCCCGACAGCGCGAGCGCGGAGTACGAGATCCGCGCCTCGGCGGCCGAGGACCTCGCGCAGCTGCGCGCCCGGGTCGAGGACTGCTTCCGGGCCGGGGCGCTCGCCACCGGCTGCGAGGTGACGCTCGACCGGCCCGAACCGGACTACCTGGACATGCGCTCCGACCCCGCCCTGCTCGCCCTCTGGCGGGCCAACGCGGCGGCGCTCGGCCGGCCGGAGCCGGTCGAGAGCGGGCCGTTCGCGTGCACCGACATGGGGAACGTCTCCCACGCCGTGCCCGCCATCCACCCGGTGCTGGACATCACCGGCGGCGCCTGCGCCCCGCACGAGGCCGCGTTCGCCGAGGCCGCGGTGGGGGCGGAGGCCGACCGGGCGGTGCTGGACGGCGCGGTCGCCATGGCCTGGACGGCGGCGGACCTGGCGGCGAACGCCTGACAGCCGGCGACTGACGACCGGCGGTTGCCGATCGACGGCTGACGGATAACAGATGACAACTTTCAGATAACAGATTTCAACATCTGTTATCTGAAAGTTGTTCGCTGAATGTTGTCATCTGTTCGCCGCGCTCGCCCTCGCCCCGCCCGTGCCCCGCCCCGCCCCCTTCAGCTGCCGCCCAGCAGCGCCGCCGGCGTCGCCCGCACCGCCGTGACACCCAGCTCCCTCACCAGCTCCCCGACCTCGCCCGGCCGCTGCGGGTCGGCCAGCACCACGGCGGCGCCGGTCCGCAGCGGCCAGAGGAACTCCCAGAGCGGCAGGCCCAGTTGCAGCACCCGGTCGCCAGGGCCGAGCGGGTGGGCCGCCTGGAGCTCGCGCACCCGGCGGTCGGCCTCGGCGTGGGTGAGCCGGACGGCGTCCGGGCGCCCGCCGGGGCCGTACCCGACACACAGCAGGTGCTGCGGCGTGAGCGCCCGGGGCGGGTCGGTGGCCAGCTCGCCGTCCGCGTCCAGCCCGGCCAGCGCCTCCGGCACCCCCTCCCCCAGCACGCAGACCGGCGCGGTCTCCGCGAGCAGCCGCTCCCGGCGTCCGGGCGCGTCCGCCGGGTCCAGCGGCAGGTACGCCGCGCCGGACTTGGCCACCGCGAGCAGCGCGGTCAGCAGCTGCGCCGGGTGGCGGGCCGGCGCCAGGCCGACCACCGCCCCCGGCCGGGCGCCGCGCGCGGCCAGGGCGCGCGCCAGCCGGTTGGCCGCGGCGTTCAGGTCCCGGTACGTGACGACCGCGCCGCCCGCGAGCAGCACGGCGGGGGCGTCCGGGGTCCGGGCCGCCTGCGCCTCGACCGGCCCCACGACGGTGGTCGGCGGGTACTTCGCCGCCCGGTCCGTGCGTGGGGGCGCCTGCGGCCCGGCGGCCTCCAGCAGCACGGTCTCCATCAGGCCGCGCCGAGCAGTGCGGCCCAGGCCTCGACGGCCGGGCGCTCGGCCAGTTGCACGAACGCCACCTCGGCGCCCTCGGCCCGCCAGCGCTCGGCGAGCGCCATCAGCCGGACCGAGTCCAGGCCCCAGTCGGCCAGGTTCTCGTCCAGCGGGACGTCCGCCGGGTCCTCGCCGAGCAGGTCGGCGACCTCGGCCCGGATCCGCTCCACGGTGAAGGCCATGCCCGTCACTTCCCTTCCAGCATCGCGAGGACGGCGTCGGTGGTGGTGACCTGCCCGCAGCGGCCGGCCACCCAGGACAGCGCCGCGCGGTGCTCGTCCGGGCCGAAGTCGGCGACCGCGTCGGCCACCACGAAGGCCGGCAGGTCGCGCATCCAGGCGTCGCAGGCGGTGGCCTGCACCCCGATGTGCGCGTACACGCCGGTGATCACCAGCTGGTCCCGGCCCTGCTCGCGCAGCAGCCGGTCCAGATCGGTGCGCACGAAGGCGCTGTACTTCCACTTGGTGAGCAGCGTGTCGCCCGGTGCGGGGGCGACGGCGTCGGCGATCGCCGTCGCGCGCGGGTCGTCCGGGATGCCCGGGCCCCAGAAGTCCTGCTGGAGGCCGCGCTGGGCCGGGCTCTGCCCGCCGGTCTGGGCCGAGTAGAGCACCGGCATGCCGTGGGCGCGCGCCGCCTCGGCCAACCGGCCGACGTTCCCGAGGAGTTCGGGCACCGGCGCGGCGGCGGCGTCGAAGGCGTCCAGGAAGTGGTTCTGCAGGTCGTGCACCAGCAGCACGGCGCGGTCCGGATCGACCGTCCACTCGACCCGGTTGGCGGGCAGTTCGGTGGCGGCGGGCAGGGGATAGGAGGGAATGCGGGGCAGGCCCACGGTGGTCTTTCCTTCAGTGAGTAGGGAGTGCGGCCGCGATGGCGGCGCGCAGGTCCTTCTTGCTGACCTTGCCGATCCCGGTGGCGGGGAAGGCGTCGACGAACTCGACCCGGTCCGGCACCTTGTACTCGGCCAGTCCGCGCTGGCGTACGAAGCGCTTCAACTCGATGCTCTTCGGCGGCTGTTCGCGGTTCTCGGCGCGCAGGACGACGTAGGCGCAGGTGCGTTCGCCGAGGTAGGGGTCGGGCATCGACACCACCGCCGCGTCGTGCACGGCGGGGTGGGCGAGCAGGTGGTTCTCGATCTCCTCGGCGGCGACCTTCTCGCCGCCCCGGTTGATCTGGTCCTTGGCCCTGCCCTCGACCACCAGGTGGCCGGTGGGGGTGCGGCGGACGAGATCGCCGGTGCGGTAGAAGCCGTCGGCCGTGAAGGAGTCGGCGTTGTGCTCGGGCGCGTTCCAGTAGCCGCGGATGGTGTACGGGCCGCGGGTGAGCAGGTGGCCGGTGGTGCCGTCGGGCAGGTCCTGGTCCTGGTCGTCGACCACCCGGACCTCGTCGTCCGGGGAGATCGGCCGGCCCTGGGTGGTGGTGATCAGCTCCTCCGGGTCGTCCAGGCGGGTGTAGTTGACCAGCCCCTCGGCCATCCCGAACACCTGCTGGAGCGTGCAGCCGAGCACCGGGCCCACCCTCCGGGCGGCCTCGGCGCTGAACTTGGCGCCGCCGACCAGCAGCACCTCCAGGCTTTCCAGGCCCCCCGCGCCGGGGCCGCCCGCGTCGCGCTCGGCGGCGTCCAGCCAGAGCAGGGCCAGCGGCGGCACCAGCCCGGTGATGGTCACGCCCTCGCGCTCGATCAGCGGGAAGGCCGTCTCCGGGTTGGGCCGCGGGCACAGCACCACCCGGCCGCCCGCGTACAGCGTGCCGAGCGAACCGGGCGAGCTGAGCGGGAAGTTGTGGGCGGCGGGCAGCGCGCACAGGTAGACGCTGTCCTCGTCGAGCGCGCACAGCTCGACCGAGCCGCGCAGCGAGTAGATGTAGTCGTCGTGGGTGCGCGGGATCAGCTTGGGCACACCGGTGCTGCCGCCGGAGAGCTGGAGGAAGGCGACGCTCCCGGGCTCCGGCTCCTCGGCCGGACCGGGCCCGTCGCAGGGCACGTCCGCCAGCCGGAGGTGCTCGCCCGGGTCGTCCCCGGCCACCAGGACCAGCCGCAGCGCCGGGCTCTCCGCCTTGACCCGGGAGGCCAGTTCGCGGTAGTCGAAGCCGTTGTCGACGGCCGCGACGACGTAGCCGGCCGCCCCGGTGAAGGAGCAGAAGTAGCCGATCTCGGTGGCACGGTGGGCGGGCAGCGCGAAGACCGGCAGCGCGCCGATCCGGAACAGCGCGAAGACCACCTCGAAGAACTCGGCCACGTTGGGCAGTTGGACCACCACGCGGTCGCCGCGCCCGATCCCCCGGGCGAGCAGCCCGGCGGCCATCCGGTCGGCGCGGCGGTCGAGTTCGGCGTACGTCCAGCGCCGCCCCTCCCCCGCCGGGTCGACGATCGCGATCCGCTCGCCGTGCGCGGCGGCGCGCTCGCGCAGCATCCGCCCGAAGGTCTCGCCGCGCCAGTACCCGGCGGCCCGGTAGCGCTCGGCGAACTCGGCGGGGTACGGGGTGAAGGCGGACTCCTGAAGGGAGACCTGGTCCACAACGGCGAACTGACCCTGCATCAGAAAACTCTCCGGCGCCGTCACTGCGACACCCCCGCGGCGTCCAGGAAGGTACGGAACTTGGCACTGGTCTCGGCGAGTTCGTCCTCGGGCCGGGACCGGTCGACGACGCCCGCACCCGCGTACACCCGCAGGGTCCGCTCGTCCGCCTCCGCGCAGCGGATGGTGACCACCCACTCGCCGTCGCCGTCCGCGTCACCCCAGCCGACCATGCCGGTGTACAGGCCTCGGTCGAAGGGCTCGACCTCGCCGATCACCCGCCGGGCGACGGCCGTCGGCGTGCCGCAGACCGCCGGGGTCGGGTGCATGGCGGTGGCCAACTCCAGGGCGGAGACCGCCGGATCGGCCAGTTCGCCGGTGATGGTGGTGGCCAGGTGCCACATCGCGGCGGTGCGCACCAGGGTCGGCCGCGCCGGCACGTCCAGGGTGCGGCAGTACGGCGCCAGCGCGGCGCGGATCGCATCCACCACGACGGCGTGCTCGTGCAGGTCCTTGGGCGATTCCAGCAGCGCGGCGGCGCGCCGGACGTCCTCGCCGAGGTCGGCGCTGCGCGGCACCGAGCCGGCCAGCGGGTTGGCCAGGACGGCCGTTCCGCGCCGGGAGACCAGGAGTTCGGGGCTGGCGCCGATCAGCGTCCGCCCGCCGCCGGCGGGGACGGCGAAGGTGTAGCCGCCCGGGTCGCGGCGGCCCAGCCGCTGGAGGATCGCGGGCAGGTCCAGCGGGCGGTCGGCGCTCAGCTCCAGCGTGCGGGCCAGCACGACCTTGCTCAACTCGCCGCCGCGCAGCCGCTCGACGGCCGCCGCGACGCCCGCGCCGTACGCGGCCGGCTCGGGGATCGGGCGCACCTGCCAGTCGACCGGCTCGGCCGGCGGCGCGGGCAGCGCGATCAGCGGGTCGTCGCGCAGCGCCCCGGCTCTGCGGACTCTCTCGGGGACGGCGAGTTCGACCCGGCTGTCGTGGTCGAACGCCACCGCGCCGACCACCAGCGGCCGTTCGACCCCGGCGCGACGGGCCTCGGCCAGCGTCGCGGCGACCCGGACGGGCAGCGGGCGCTCGTCCTGCGGGACGCGGGCGTGCACCCCGGCGGTGAGCAGGGTGCGGGTCGGCGAGGCGAGGAACGCCTCGTCGGCCGCGGCCCGGTACTGGCCGAGCAGGCCGCTGGCCGCGCCGATGACGGCGTGGTCGGGGCCCGGGGCGGAAGCGTCGGCGGGCCCGGCGGGGGCCGGGGCGGCGGCGGGGGCGGGAGCGGCGTGCTCGGCGACACCCCCGGCGGGGGCGTGGTGCACCGTGGTCACCGTGAAGTCTCCAGTCTGGGACGGTCTGGACGGTCTGCGCGTCAGGGAAGAGGGTCGGGGAGGGAGGTCAGGGAGGGAGGTCAGGGCATGGCCGGCGCCCGGGGGTTGCCCGGGGCGCGGAGGGGAGCGGCGAGGAAGGCGGGGGGACGGCGAGGGCGGTCAGGGCGGTCAGGGCGGTCAGGCGCGCAGGGTCGCGCCGCCGTCGACGTAGAGGTCGTGCATGGTGATGTGCCGGGCCCGGTCGGAGGCCAGGAAGACCACCGCCTCGGCGATGTCGGCGGGTGCGGCGATCCGCCCGAGCGGGATGCCGACCCGCCAGGCGCCCAAGTCGCCGTCGATGACCCGTTGTTCGGCGGCCTCGGCGTCCTCGCCCCAGAGCGCGCGCTGCATCCCGGTGTCGGTCGAGCCGGGCGAGACGATGTTGCACCGCACGCCGGAGCGGGCGAGTTCCAGCCCGAGGCAGCGGGTGAACATGGTGGCCGCCGCCTTGGACGCCGCGTACGCGGCCATGCCGGCGCGCGGCACCCCGGCGGCGTTGGAGCCGACGGTGACCACGGCGCCGCGGCCGCGGTCGGCCATCCGGCGGCCGACCGCGCGGCCGGTGTGGAAGACGCCGGTGGTGTTGACCGCGAAGGTCTCCGCCCAGTCCTGGTCGGTGAGTTCGACGACGGGTGCGGTGCGCAGGATCCCGGCGACGTTCACCAGTGCGGCGATCGGCCCGAGTTGGCGCTCGATCAGGTCGACCGTGTCGTCCACCGCCCGGCCGTCGGCGACGTCCAGGACGTACGGGTGCACGGCGGGCGAATCCGCCGCGAGGGCGGCGAGCGGGCCGGGGTTGCGGTCCACCGCGGCGACGACGGCCCCCTCGGCGACGAGCGCCCGGGCCACGGCCGCACCGATGCCCTGCCCGGCCCCGGTGACCATCGCGACGGCACCGGCGAATTCGGACTTTTGCACGGACATCCCCTCCGACCAGCAATATTAGGTAAGCCTAACCTAACACATATGTTCGGCTGCGCCGATGCCCTGTGCAGTCGTCAACTCACCGCCGCTCCCTCGACTCCGGCCCGATCGCCGCCGCTTCCGGGCGCGCCAGTACGAGACGTTTCGTCTCGCCGAGACCGTGGACCGAACCTCCCACGGCCGCGGTGCCGCGGCGGCTGGAGGGCGGCGAACTGCCGGACGGCGACCGGGAGCTGAGGGCGGCTCCCGGTCGCTCACGAGAGGGCCACGTGCCCCCGGAAACGACTCAGCCCGTCGCGCCGGTCGCCGGAGCCGACGGGGCTGCCGGGGCCGGGGCGAGGCCGGTGCAGCCCCGGAGGGCGTCGCGGCGTTTGCGGGCCGCCTCGGCGGTGGCGCCGGTGACCGGGGCGGGGACGCCCTTGTCGTCGATGGTCGCCGGGGCGAAGGCCTCGCCGGTGACCTTGCCGTCGCGGGTGAGGGTGAGGGTGGTGACGCCGGTCTCGTTGGAGAAGGCGTAGTTGGAGGTGCCGTACCAGAGGAAGTTGCCGAAGCCGTAGCCGATGTACGTGTTGCCGAGCATGCCCGAGCCGACCATGGTGTGGGCGTGGGTGCCGACCACGGCGGTGGCGCCGGCGGTGGCGAGCTTCTTGGCGATGGCGGTCTGCGGGCCGGTGGGGCAGGCCTTGCCCTCGTCGCCCCAGTGCAGGTAGACGAGGACGACGGGCGCCTGCTGCTTGGCCGCCTCGACCGCCTTGACCAGCGCGGGGACGTCCAGCGCGGAGGCGATGCCCGGCTTGTTGGCGCCGGCCCGCCACTTCTGGTTGGTGAGGTCCTCGACCTGGCTGGCGGCGACGACGGCGACCTTCACACCGCGCACGGTGGTGACGTACGGGGCGTACGCCTCCTTGGCGTTGCGGCCGACGCCGACGACCGGGATCGGCGAGGAGTCCTTGGCGGCGAGGGTGTCGGTGAGGCCGTCGGCGCCGAAGTCGACGGCGTGGTTGTTGGCCATGGAGACGACGTCGACGCCGGAGTCCTTGAGCGCCGAGAGCGCCTTGGGCGAGGTGCGGAAGGTGTAGGTCTTCGGCTCGGGGGCACCGCGCCCGGTGATCGCCGTCTCCAGGTTGAGGACGGACAGGTCGGCGTCGGCGAGCGTCCGGGAGAGCGGGCCGAGGGCCTGCTCGGGCGGCTGGACGGCGAGCCGGGCCTCGGTGCGGCCCTCGAAGTGGACGTCTCCGGCGAACGCGACGGTGATGCTGCCGTCGGGCCGGGGCGCGGCGTTCTTCCCGGCGGCGGTTCCGGAGGGCGTCGCGCCCGGGCTGGTGGGCGTGCCCGCCGCCCCGCCCGAGGCGGCCGCGGTCGAGCCGGGCGCGGCGGCCGGCGCCGGGGCGGGGTCGTCGGGCCCGCAGGCGGCTATGGCGGTCAGGCCGACGAACAGCGCGACGGCGGCCGCGGCACGGCGCATGAGTGGTTCCCCCCGGGTCGATCCAGAAGCGGTCAGCCTACGGCACGGCTTCCGCACCCATCCGCCTCGGTTCCGCAACATTCCGAGCACAACACCGGCTCCATTCCGAGCACAGCACCGGCGGGCCGAACACCAACGGCTGGAGCACCGGACGCCGAGGACTGAGCGCCGCCTCGGCGCGGTAGGAGATGCTGAACCGCCCCGCCCGCCCCCGTCCGCCAGAGCCCGGAGCCGCACCCACCCCATGGACGACACCGAGACCACCGCCTCCGCCGGCCCCGCCCCCGCCGGCCGCCCACCAGTCGACTTCACCCCCGCCGAGCGCGCCCGTGGCCGCGCGCTGCGCCGCGCCCAGCTGCCCTGGGCGCTGGGCGGGCGGTTGGCGGGCCTGGCGCTCACCCTGTTGCTCGGCCTGACCCCGGCCGGCGCCGGCCTGGTCTCGGCCGTCGGCGGCTGGTTCGGCGACTCCCGGACGGCCGGGGTGCTGGCGGGCGCGGCGGCCCTGGTGGTGCTCGGCCAGGCGTTGCAGCTGCCGTTCGGCGCCCGGCTGCGGGCGGTCCGGGCCCGGTACGGGCTGGTGACGCAGGGCTGGGCCGGCTGGGCGGTGGACGCGCTGCGCGGCCTGGGGCTGGCCCTCGTGCTGGTCCTTCCGCTCGCGCTCGGGCTGTTCGCGCTGACCGCCTGGTCGCCGCGGCACTGGTGGCTGCCGGCGGCGGGCGCGGCGGCGGTGCTGACGGCGGCGCTGTCCTTCCTGCACCCGCTGCTGATCGAGCCGGTGTTCAACCGTTTCACTCCGATGCCGCCGGGCCCGCTGCGCAGCGCCCTGCTGGCACTGGCCGAGCGGGACGGCGTACGGGTGCGGGACGTCCTGGTGGCGGACGCCTCGCGGCGGACCACCGCGCTCAACGCGTACGTGTCGGGGCTGGGCGCGACCCGCCGGATCGTCGCGTACGACACGCTGCTGTCGACGGCCACGCCGCGCGAGGTGGAACTGGTGGTGGCGCACGAGCTGGGCCACGTGAAGCACCGGGACGTGCCGTTCGGCACCTTGCTGGGCGCAGTGGGCGCGGCCGTGGCGGTGGCCGTGCTGGGGGTGCTGGGCGCCTGGCAGCCGCTGCTGTCGGCGGCGGGGGCGGCGGATGCGGCCGATCCGCGGGCGCTGCCGCTGCTGGCGGCGTGCGCGGCGCTGCTGGGGGCGCTGTCGGGGCCGGCCCAGTGCGCGGTGAGCCGCCGGATCGAGGCCAGGGCGGACCGGCACGCACTCGAACTGACGTCGGACGCCGAGCAGTTCGTCGCGATGCAACGCAGACTGGCGTTGGCGAACGTCTCCGATGTCGACCCGCCGAGGGCGCTTGAGCTACTGTTCGCCACTCACCCGAGTGCGACCCGCCGGATTGCCGCCGCCCGCGCCTGGCAGGCCACTCAGGGGCAGGGAGGCCCGGAGCGGCGCGCGGACCCGGGGGATTCCGTTGTATAGTGCAACAAATATCGAGGAGGTAGGAACGCCCGTGCCCGGCCGCCAGTCGTCCATCGACGCCATCCAGCGCGAGCTGACCGCCTTCGCCCGGCGCGCCCGGCACAAGGCCTCCCAGCTGCACCCCGACCTCTCCCTGGTCACCTACAGCATCCTCGACCTGATCACCGAGCGCGGCGGCTGCCGGGCCGCCGACGTGGCCGCCCACTTCATGCTCGACAAGTCCACCGTCAGCCGCCAGGTCACCGCCCTGGAGAAGCTCGGCCTGCTGCGGCGCGAGGCCGACCCGGACGACCAGCGCGGCCAGATCCTGCGCGCCACCGAGGCCGGGCTCGCCCTGCTGCAGGACGCCAACGAGCAGCGCCGGCTGGCCTTCACCGCCCGCTTCACCGACTGGTCCGACGAGGACGTCGCCCGCTTCGCCGCCTACCTGGCCCGCTACGGCGAAGAGGGCTGAGACCCCCCCTGTACTGAGACCCCCTGCACTGAGCCCCCCTGCACCGAGACCCCCCGTACTGAGACCCCTGTACGGAGTGCGCCCGAGGGCCTCCGGGGTGCACCCGAGGAGCGCCCGGGGTGCGCCGCACCGCCCCGACGGTGTACAGAGGAAAGGTGCCACTCCGGCAGCGTCCCCGTGACCCGCAGCCCCGCGACCGCCCGCGCGACCGCCGCCACCCCCGGCGGCCCGACCGTCGCGCGCTGACGGCGCTGTCGCTCGCGCTGATCGTCGTGATCACCGTCGTCGACATCCTCTCCCCCGCACAGATCCACCTCGGCCCGCTGCTGATCGTCGCCCCCGCACTCACCGCCTCCTACGCCGGCGCCCGGGCCACCGCCGGAGTCGCCCTGCTGGCCCTCGCCGCGCTCACCGTCATCGGCATCCTCCGGGACGGCCTCACCAGCGCCAACATCGAGACCCAGTTGGGCGCGCAGCTCGTCGTCTCCGCCCTGATCATCGGACTGCGGGCGCTGCGCGAACGGTACGAGCGCGAGCTGGCCCAGGTCCGCTCGGTGTCCGAGGCCGCCCAGCGGGTCCTGCTGCGCCCGCTGCCGGACCGGATCGGGCCGCTGCACCTGGCCTCCGTCTACCTGGCCGCCGAGGCCGAGGCGCAGGTCGGCGGCGACCTGTACGCGGCCGCCCGCACCGCCACCGGCACCCGGCTGCTGGTCGGCGACGTCCGCGGCAAGGGCCTGTCCTCGCTCGGCGACGCGGCCCTGCTGCTCGGCGCCTTCCGCGCCGCCGCCCACCTGCACGCCGACCTGCCCGGGCTCGCCGCCTACCTCGACGGCAGCGTCTGCTGGGACCTCGCCCAGCTCGGCGAACAGGCCCGCCGGCGCCGCCTGAGCGGCGAGGACCCGGACGAGGCGGCCCCGCCGGAGGACAGCGGCGAGTCCTTCATCACCGCCGTCCTGCTCGACATCCCCGACGACGGCACGGCGATCCGACTGATCGACTGCGGCCACCCGCCCCCGCTGCTGCTGCGCCCCGACGGCATCACCACGCTGGCCGCCCGCCGCCCGGCGCCGCCGCTGGGCCTGGGCGAGCTCGCCCCGGTCCGCTACGAGGTGGAGACCTTCCCGTTCCAGCCCGGCGACCGGCTGCTGATCTACACCGACGGCGTGATCGAGGCCCGCGACGCCGACCGGCGCTTCTACCCGCTCACCGACCGCGTCACCGCCTGGCAGGACGAACGCCCGACCGCCCTGCTCCAGCACCTGCGCCGCGATCTGCTCGCCCACGTCGGCGGCCGGCTGGACGACGACGCGGCGATGGTCATCGTCGAGCGGCTCCCCTAGCTCCCCCGGCTCTCCTGGCTCTCCTGGCTCCCCTGGCTCCCCTGGCTCTCCTGGCTTTCCTGGCTCTCCTGGCCGGCGTCCGAGGAGGCGGGCGGCTGGTGGACGTACGGGGTCGACGTGGTCAGGATCGCGAATCCGAGCCGTTGCAGGATGGGGCGGCTCTGGTCGCTCGCGTCGACCTGGAGGTAGCGGTACCCGAGGTCGGCGGCGATGCGGGCCCGGTGGGCGACCATGGCCCGGTAGATGCCCCGCCCCCGCCAGTCGGCGACGGTGCCGCCGCCCCACAGGCCCGCGAACTCGGTGCCCGGGTTCAGTTCCATCCGCGCCGCGCACACCGGGCGCTCGCCGGCCATCGCCACGACCAGGCTGACGGTCTCCGGGCTCCGGGCCAGCTGGTCGAGCATCCGCTGCCGCAGGCGGGCGCTGCTGGTGCCGAAGGCCTGCTCGTGGACGTCCGCCACGAGGTCCACCCCGGCCCGGTCGGTCACCGGACGCAGGTGGACGCCCTCGGGCAGGGCGGTGTCGGTGGCGAGGTCCTCGATCCGGGCCACCATCACCGCCTCCTGCGGCTCGGCCGTGAAACCGGCCGCCCGCAGCCGTTCCCCGAGGTCGCCGGGCCGGTCGTGGGCGTAGGTCTTCCATTCGAACTCGCGGCCCAGTGCGGTGAAGTACCGCACCTGTGCCGCGATCGCCCGGTCCGCCGTGGCCTCGTCGAGGTCCGACCACAGGACGCCGTTCCAGTCGTGGGCGGCGCCGACCTGCCGGATGACGTCGCCGTCCCGCTCGATCCGGGCACCGGGGCCGTCGGGCTTCGCTTCGCGCCTCAGTCGGCGGTCGAACAGGGCGAGTGTGTCCTCATGATCCATCCGCCCACTCCAGCACAGGGCGGCGTGCCGCGCGATCGGGTTTCTCCCGGCGGCGCGGCCCGGGCCCGACGGGCCCGGGCCACCGAAACGACAGGGCTCAGGCCCGGCGGGGAGGGCGGCGGGCGGAATCCTGGTCCGGGCGGGGTGCGCGGATGAGGTCGCTCGGCGCGTCGGCCCCCATGATCGCGTCCAACAGCCCTCGCGCGGCGGCGAGTTCGTCGATCTGGCGGGTGATGCGGGCGCGCTCGCGGGCGAGGCCGGTGAGGAGCTCGGGGCAGGTGGGGCCGGGGCGGCGCGCGCCGGGGCGGGGGAGGCCGGGGAGGATCCGGGCGATGGCGGCGCTGCCGAGGCCGGCGGCGAGGAGGGTGCGGATGCCGTGGACGGTGTCGATGTCGGGTTCGCCGTACTCGCGGTAGCCGCTGGGGCGGCGGGCGGGGGCGAGCAGGCCCTGTTCCTCGTAGTAGCGCAGGGCGCGGGGGCTGACGCCGGTGCGCCGGGCGAGTTCTCCGATCCGCATGCCGTGCCGTCCTTCGTTCGTCCGACTCCGCCGTTGACTCCGCTATTGACGCCGCCGTCGGCTCCGACGCCAGCTCTGACATCGACTCCGCCGTTGACTCTGACGTCGACGTGAAGGTCTAGCGTAGCCGCCATGCCGACCGAACGATCTTCCGCAACCCCCTCCTCCCCCACCGCAGTTGCCGTCCTCGGCCTGGGCCCGATGGGCCGGGCGCTGGCCCGGGCCCTGCTGGCCGCCGGGCATCCGGTGACGGTGTGGAACCGCACGCCGGGGCGGGACGCCGAACTCCGGGCGCTCGGGGCGCGGTCCGCCGCGACGGCGGCCGAGGCCGTCGCCGCCGGACCGCTCGCCCTGCTCTGCGTCCGGGACCAGGCCGCCGCCCGGGCCGTCCTGGACTCCGCCGGGGCCGCGCTGCGCGGCCGCACGCTGGTGAACGCCACCTCCGTCACGCCGGACGACGCCCGCGCGAACGCCGCCCGGGCCGGGGCCGGCGGCTTCCGGCTGCTCAACGCCGCGATCCTCACCCCCACCCCGACCATCGGGCGGCCCGAGGGCGCCGTGCTGCTGAGCGGCGACGCCGGGGCCTTCGCCGCGCACGAGGCGGCCCTGCGCACCCTCGGCGGGGGCGTCCGGCTGCTCGACAGCGGGGATCCGGGCCGGGCGGCGGCGTTCGACGCGGCGCTGCTGGACCTGTTCTGGACCACCGTGCACGGCTACCTGCACGCGCTGGCGCTGGCCCGCGCCGAGGGCATCGGCGGCGCCGAACTCGCCCCGTACGCACAGGGCCTGCCCCGCCTGCTGCCGGCCCTGATCGACGAGTTCGCGCAACGGGCGGACCAGGGCAGCCACCCGGGTGACCGCAGCAGCGTGGCCTCGGCGGAGGCCGGTCTGGCGCACGTCGCCCACACCGCCCGGGCGCGCGGCCTGGACACCGCCGTGCTGGACGCGGCACTGGCCGTCACCCGGCGGGCGGTCGCGGCCGGTCACGGCCCGGACGGGGTGTCCGCCCTGGTCGAGACCGTCGGGACCATCAAGACCGCCGGGGCCGCCGCGACCGCCGGTGGCGTCGAGCACACCGAGGGCTGACGGCTACTGCGCGAGGTAGCCGCCGTCGACGGGCAGCACCGCGCCGGTGATGAAGGAGGCGTCGTCGGAGGCGAGGAACAGGACGGCCGCCGCGACCTCCGCCGGGGCCCCGAGGCGGCCCATGGGGTGGCGCTTCTCGATCGCGGCGAGGTACTCCGTCCCGCCGGGCTCGTCGTACAGGCGGGCGACGCGGTCGGTGGCGATGGTGCCGGGGGCGACGGCGTTGATCCGGATGCCGCGGTCGGCCCATTCGACGGCGAGGTGCCGGGTGAGGCCGGAGGCGACGAACTTGGCGGGCCCGTAGACCGCCTGGCCGCGCTGGCCGGCCTCGCCGGAGATGGAGGAGACGCAGACGATCGCCCCACCGGGCCGTTCCTGGGCGGCCATCGCCTGGATGCCGTACTTGCAGGTGAGGAACATGCCGCGGCCGTCGACGGCCATGACCTGGTCCCACTCCTCGGCGGTGGCCTCGGTGACCTCCATGAGCGGGATCACCCCGGCGTTGGCCACCAGGACGTCGAGGCGTCCGTACCGTTCGACGGCGGCGTCGACCATCCGGCGGGCGTCCTCGTCGCTGGCCACGTCGCCGACCACCGTGCTGACGGCGTGCGGGAACCGGTCGGCCAGCCGGCGCAGGCCCTCGGCGTCGATGTCGGTGCCGACCACCGACGCACCCTCGCGCACGAAGCGTTCGGCGACGGCCCGGCCGATGCCGTTGGCCGCGCCCGTCACCACGCAGGACCGCCCGGCCAGGCGGCCCGCCGACACCCCTGATGTGTTCTCAGTCACCATGCCACCGGACTCTACCGATTCCACGTCAGGAAGCCCGGTGCATCGACCAGTTGATCAATGCACCGGGCCGGTCGCCGAACCTCGACGACCTCCGGCACCCCCGGCGCCCATGGCCTCAGACCGTGAGCACGATCTTGCCGCGCAGGTGCCCGTGCTCGCTGAGCCGGTGTGCCTCGGCCGCCTCCGCCAGCGGCAGCACCTGGTGCAGCGGCAGCCGCAGGGTGCCCGCCTCGTGCAGCGCCAGCACGGCGGCGTAGGCGCGCTGGTGGTAGGACTCGACGCCCTCCGCCCCACCGCTGAAGCGGACGCCGTACTCGGCGGAGCCCGCGAAGTCGACGATCGTCACCACCCGGTCCGCGGAGCCGGTCAGCTCGATGGAGAGCGGCAGCACCCCGCCCTTGCCCGCCGCGTCCAGCGCCCGGTCCACCCCGCCCGGGGCGGCGGCCCGCACCCGCTCCGCCAGGCCGTCGCCGTAGGCCACCGGGATCGCGCCCAGCTCGCGCAGGTAGGCGTGGTTGGCCTCGCCTGCGGTACCGACCACGGTGATCCCGCGCGCCCGGGCCAGTTGCAGCAGCAGGGTGCCGACCCCGCCGGCCGCGCCGTGCACCAGCAGCGTCTCGCCGGCCCGCACGCCCAGGACGCCGAGCACCCGCTCGGCGGTCTCGGCCGCCACCGGGATCGCCGCGGCCTCCTCCCAGCTCAGCGAGGCGGGCTTGCGGGCCAGCAGGTCGGCGTCGACGAGCGCCTGCTCGGCGTACGCGCCGCCCATGACGGCGCCGAACACCTCGTCGCCGGGCGCCCACGCGGTCACGTCCGGGCCGACGGCCTCCACCACACCGGCCAGCTCGTAACCACCGACGTGCGGGAAGGAGACCGGGAAGGCCGCCACCATCGAGCCGCTGCGCACCTTGTGGTCCAGCGGGTTGACGCCCACCGTGCGGACCGCGACCCGCACCTGGCCGGGGCCCGGGGCGGGCAGCTCGACGTCGGTCGGGCGCAGCACGTCCACGCCGCCGTACTCGGAGAAGGCGATCGCCTTGGTCATGGAATGTCCTTGCGGGTTCGGTGAGTTGTTTCTTCCGTCGGCTCCATCCTGGATCGTCCGGGGCGGTCGCCAGGCCCGCCTTTCGGATGGTTCCACCTGTCCGAACGGCCAGGCCACCACCCCGGCCCCCGGGCTAGGCTGGCCGGCATGGGCGACGGCATCGGCGTTGACAGGCGTTGACAAGGGCCTGCGCAACGAGACGGGCGGGGACGTGGACGGCGAGAGCGTGGACGGCGGGAACGAGAACGGCAGGGACGGGAACAGCGTGGACGAGAGGTGGCGGCAGCACTGGGGCCGCCCCGAAGAGGCGCTGGCGCGCGCCGTCGAGGTGCTGCGCACGCCCCGGCCGCACCTGATGGACCGGCTCTCCGAGGTGGTCGCCACCCTCGTCCCGCACGTCGCGATCGCCCAGCTCAGCGGCATCTGCACCTACTCCCCCACGCTCGCCTTCGGCCCGCCCGAGCTGACCGCCGCCGTCAGCGGCCTGGAGCTCGCCAAGCTGGCCGAGACGACCACCTCGGCGACGGCCGACGGCCGGGCCTGGCAGGGCGAGGCGCAGCTGGCCGGGCGGGCGAGGTCCGTCGTGGTGGTCACGGCGTCGGCGTCGGACGCCACCACCGCGGTGCTGGTGCTGGTCCGGGACGGCGGCGCCGAGCCGGTGGCGGCCGGGGCGCTCGCCGTCCTCCAGCAGCTGTGGGACTTGGTCACCACCCACTCGCACCACCGCGCCACCGACGCCGGCCCCACCCACGCGGCGGCCTCCCGGGCCTCCGCCAACGCCCGGGCCCGGGCGATCGCCGAGTTCACCGGCTCCCACGGCGCCGCGCTCACCGCGATCCTCGCGCCGCTGCGCTCCGCCGCACTGGACGACGCCACCGCGCGCCGCGCCGCGACCGAACTGGCCGTGACGGCGCTGCTCGACCTGCGCCGGGGCGCCGACCTGGACCGGGCGCTCAGCGAGGAGCCCGCCGACGCCGCGTTCGCCCGGCTCGACCAGCAGTTGCGCCCGCTGCTGCGGCACACCCGGGTGCGGCTGGACGTGGCACCGCCGGCGGAGGCCGGCCGGTCCGTGCCGGCGGACACCGCGCACGCCGCCCGGGACGCCGTCCGGGCGGCCGTCCTCGTGATGCTGGAGCAGGACGCCGTGACCAGGCTGCACGTGAGCTGGCGGTTCACCGGTGACACGCTGCGGGCGGTGGTGCGGGACGACGGCCCCGGCCTGCTGGCCGCCGACGCGCTGGCCGTCCACCGCACCGCCGACCGGATCGCCGCCCTCGGCGGGCGCTGCGCCATCGAGGCCGTCCCCGGCTGGGGCACCACGGTGAGCGTCGACCTGCCGCTCGGCCTGCCCGAACACCCGCGCGTCACCGACCCGTTGGACGGCCTCCAGCCGCGCGAGCTGGAGGTGCTCGACCAGCTGGCCCAGGGCCGGCGCAACCGGGACATCGCCGTGGCGCTGCACATCAGCGAGTCGACGGTGAAGTTCCACGTCGCCAACATCCTGGCCAAGCTCGGCGTCTCCTCGCGCGGCGAGGCGGCGGCCCTGGCCCACCGGGCCGGGATGCCGGGCACCCCGGCCCTGCACGTCGCGTCCTGAGGAGAACCACGAGATGACCGAGACCCCCGAGACCCCCGCGCCGACCGGGCCGACCACGCCCTGGGACCCGGCCGCCCCCGGCGTGCTGCGCCTGCCCTCCGGCCGGCTGCTGCGAGGGCGCGGCCTCAGCCGCCCGCTGCCGCCCGGCCCGCACCCCTCCTTCGGGCTCTACCTGCTGGGCCGCCCGCCCAAGCCGCTCCCGTGGCAGGGCCGTTGGGTGCGCTGGCCCGACTTCCGGCTCCCCGCCGACCGGGCGGACGCGGCCGACGCCTTCCGCGAGGTCTGGCGGCGGTCGGCGACCGAACGCGTCGAACTCGCCTGCGTCGGCGGCCACGGCCGCACCGGCACCGCCCTCGCCTGCGTCGCGATCCTGGACGGCGTCCCGGCCGCCGAGGCCGTCGCGTACGTCCGGGAGCACTACGACCAGCACGCGGTGGAGACGCCCTGGCAGCGCCGCTTCGTGGAGCGGTGGGCCTGAGGCCTGAACGGCCGTCCCGGCGGCCGGGAGCGGGAATCCCGACCCGGCGACCCGGCCGCACTCGCGTGCGACGGGTTCGAACTGGAGTGTCCGGCGCGCCGAGGGGTGGCCGCGCCACGGGAGTGACCCGTTCGGGCTCCGCGCGCCCTACCGGGGGTCGCGGGCCGAAGGAATGATGAGCGGATCGCACGTGATCCAGACGACCCCGCACACCGGCCCCGGCCGGTGGACCTGCGGTGGAAGGAGCCCACGTTGTTGCTGCTCATCTCCCCGGACAGTGTCGAGGAGGCCCTCGACTGTGCGAAGGCGGCGGAGCACCTCGACATCGTCGACGTCAAGAAGCCGGACGAGGGCTCGCTCGGCGCGAACTTCCCGTGGGTCATCAGGGAGATCCGCGACGCCGTCCCGGCGGACAAGCCGTTGTCCGCCACCGTGGGGGACGTCCCGTACAAGCCCGGCACCGTGGCCCAGGCCGCGCTCGGTGCGGCCGTCTCCGGCGCCACGTACATCAAGGTCGGCCTCTACGGGTGCACGACGCCCGAACAGGCCGTCGACGTCATGCGAGGAGTCGTCCGGGCCGTGAAGGACTACCGGCCGGACGCGTTCGTCGTCGCCTCGGGCTACGCCGACGCCCACCGGATCGGCTGCGTCAACCCGCTCGCGCTGCCCGACATCGCCCGCCGCTCCGGCTCCGACGCGGCCATGCTCGACACCGCGATCAAGGACGGGACCAGGCTGTTCGACCACGTTCCGCCCGAGGTCTGCGCGGAGTTCGTCCGGCTGGCCCACGAAGCCGACCTGCTCGCCGCGCTCGCGGGCAGCGTCAAGGCGGCGGACCTCGGCACGCTGACCCGCATCGGCACCGACATCGTGGGGGTGCGCGGGGCCGTCTGCGAGGGCGGCGACCGCACCGCCGGAAGGATCCGGCCGCAGCTGGTGGCCGACTTCCGGGCGGAGATGGACCGGCACGCCCGGGAGCACGCGGCCGTCGTCGCCGCCGCGAGTTGACCGCCGGCATGCCGACGAGCCGGCCCGGCCGCCCGCCCGGGCCCGACGGCGGGCGCTTCGCCGTCGTCGACCCGGCGACGGGCGAGGCCTTCGCCGAGGCCCCCGACCAGCAGCCGGACACGCTGGACGCCGTCGTCGGCCGGGCCCACGAGGCCTGGCGCGGCTGGCGGGCCGACCCCGCCGCCCGCGCCGCCGCGTTGCGCGCGGCAGCCGACGCCGTGGAGGCGGCCGGAGCCGACCTCGCCCCGCTGCTCACCCGGGAACAGGGCAAACCCCTGGCCGAGTCGGCCGCCGAGGTCGCCCGGACGGCGGCCCGCCTGCGCTACTTCGCCGACCTGGCCCCCGCGCCCCAGCCGATCGCGGACGGCCGTCCGGTGCGCAGCGAGATCCGCTGGCGGCCGCTGGGGCCGGTCGCCGCGATCGTCCCGTGGAACTTCCCGCTCCAGCTCGCGGCGGCGAAGTTCGCGCCCGCGCTCGCCGCAGGCAACACGATGGTGCTCAAGCCCTCCCCGTTCACCCCCCTCGCCACCCGCCTGCTGGGGTCCGTCCTCGCCACCGCCCTCCCCGAGGGCGTCCTGACGATCGTCACCGGCCGCGAACCCCTCGGCGCCCGGCTCGCCTCCCACCCGGGGATCCGCCACGTGACCTTCACCGGCTCGGTCCCCACCGGTCGGGCCGTCGCGGCGGGCGCGGCCGCCTCGCTCGCCCGGGTCACCCTGGAGCTGGGAGGCAACGACGCCGCCGTCCTGCTGGACGACGTGGACGTGGACCGGATCGCGGACCGGCTGTTCTGGGCGGCGTTCCGCAACTGCGGGCAGGTCTGCATGGCGGTCAAGCGCGTCTACGCCCCGGCCCGGCTCTACCCCCACGTGGTCGAGGCCCTCGCGGAGCGGGCGAAGAGCGTCGTCGTCGGCGCCGGACTCGACCCGGGCACCCGGCTGGGGCCGGTCAACAACGCCCCCCAACTGGCCAGGGTCGAGCGCTACACGGCCCGGGCCCTGGCAGGCGGCGCCCGGGCCGCGGCCGGTGGCCACCGGCTGGACCGGCCGGGCTACTTCTTCGCCCCGACGATCCTGGCCGACGTCCCCGCCGACAGTCCGGTGGTGACGGAGGAGCAGTTCGGCCCGGTCCTGCCGGTGCTGGCGTACCGGAGCGTCGACGAGGCCGTCGAGGCGGCCAACGACACCGGATTCGGGCTGGGCGGCTCGGTGTGGGGGACGGACCTCGACCGGGCCGAGGCGGTGGCCGACCGGCTGGAGTGCGGGACGGCGTGGATCAACCACCACGCCGAACTGTCCCTCGCCCAGCCCTTCGCGGGCATCAAGGACAGCGGTGTCGGCGTCGCGGGCGGGCCGTGGGGGCTCTACGGGAACCTCAGGCCGTTCGTCGTGCACCGGCCCGAGGAGGCTTGACGATCCGGAGGAGGCGTGACGGTGACGATGAGGTTCGACGCGGCGGTACTGCGCTCGTACGAGGGCGGGTTCGCCGTCGAGGAGGTGGTCCTGAACGGGGGGCCGGCCGACGGCGAGGTCCTGGTGCGGATCGCGGGCTGCGGGATGTGCCGCACCGACCTCGCGGTCCGGCGTTCGGCGGGCCGCTCGCCGCTGCCGGCGGTGCTCGGGCACGAGGGGGCCGGGGTCGTGGTGGAGACCGGCGGCCCGCACACCGGGCTGAGCGTCGGCGACCACGTCGTGCTGAGCTTCGACTCCTGCGGACACTGCCGCAACTGCCTGGGCGCGGCCCCCGCCTACTGCGACTCCTTCGCCGCGCTCAACCTCTTCGGCGGGCGCAAGGAGGACGCGGCGCGGTTCACCGACGCGGCCGGGGGCGAACTGGCCCCCCGGTGGTTCGGCCAGTCCTCGTTCGCCGAGTACGCGATGGTTCCGGCGCGCAACGCCGTCCGGGTCGACCGCTCGCTGCCCGTCGACCTGCTCGGGCCGCTCGGCTGCGGCTTCCTGACCGGTGCCGGGGCCGTGTTCAACTCCTTCGGCGCCGGCCCCGGCGACACCGTCGTGGTCCTCGGCGCGGGGGCGGTGGGCCTGGCCGCGGTGATGGCGGCCACGGCCGCCGGGGCGGTGACCGTGGCCGTCGACCGGTACCCCGAACGGCTGGACCTCGCCGAGCGGTTCGGCGCGATCCCGCTGCGCGCCGGACCAGCCGACCAGGCCTCCGGGCCCGACCCTGTCCCCCGGCCCGGACTGGCCGAGCGGATCCAGCGGCTGACCGACGGCGGCGCGCGGTACGCGCTGGACACCACGGCCTCCGCCCCGCTGATCAACGAGGCGCTCCGGGCCCTGCGCCCGACCGGCCACCTCGGGCTGGTGGCCCGGCTCCGCACCGCGCTGCCGCTCGATCCGGGGACACTGGACCGGGGCCGGCGGATCTCCCACATCTGCGAGGGGGACGCGGTGCCGGCCCTGCTGATCCCCCGGCTGACCCGGCTGTGGCAGGCCGGGAAGTTCCCCTTCGACCAGCTGATCCGCCGGTACCCGCTCGCCGCCGTCAACGAGGCCGAACGCGACTGCGACGCGGGCCGGGTGGTCAAACCCGTCCTGGTCCCGGAGCGGAGCGCCCGCTGAGCGAGGCGCTCCGCCCGGTGGCTCGCTACACCCGGGGCTTGTGCGCGAACACCCAGCGGTTGCCCTCCAGCGCGTCGTTCGGCTCGGGCAGGGGACCGCGTCCGTGCTGGTGGGTGAAGTCGAAGGGGGTGTGGACCGAGGTGATCCAGCCCTTGCCCGCCAGGGCGCCCGCGGAGTCGGGCCGCGGCTCTGCGTCGAACAGATCGAGCAGGTCGATGCCGATCTGGTGCTTCGTCGAGGTGTAGAGCGGGCTCTCGCGGTAGTCCAACAGGCTCTTCTCCAGCTTGACCTCGTACGCCATGGCGCTGCCGCCCGCGCTCAACCGGCCGACCGTGTCGATGAGTTGCGTCTCCACGCCGTTGGGCAGGTAGAAGAGCAGCCCCTCCGCCAGCCAGACGCTCGGCACGGCCGCGTCGAAGCCGGCCTCGGTCAGCGCTGCGGCCCAGTCGGCGCACAGGTCGGCGGCGACCGGGACGCGCGCCGCCTTCGGGGAGGCCGACAGCCCGCCGAGCACCCCGTGCTTGAAGGCCAGTACGCCCTCCCGGTCGACCTCGAAGACCGTGCAGCCGGGAGGCCAGTCGAGCCGGAACGCCCGCGTGTCCAACCCGGCGCCGAGCAGGACCACTTGACGGGCGCCCGAGTGCACCGACCGGAGCAGGAAGTCGTCGAGGACCCTCGTCCGCAGGCCGAAGTAGCGCGCGAACCGCCCCCACAGCGGGTTCGCGTCCCCGTCCGGCACCTGGTGCATCCGGACCGGCCAGCCCGCGGACGCCGGCGCGGCGAGCACGAAGTGCTCCGCGTAGACGTCCTGCGCCAGGGTGTCGTCCCGGTGGGTCTCGATCGCGCGTGCCGCGGCGACCAGGAGGGCCGTCAGACCGACACCGCCCTCCACCCCCTCCACACCGGTGCTCCGGTGCGCCGTACCGACCATGTGTCCTCCTCTTGAAGCGAGTTGAGAACGCGAACAGCGAGGAATGCGACTGCCTCCTCACTATCCAGCCGGCCCGCGCCCGCCCGGGAGCGCTCCCACCGGATCCACCCGACCGGGTGAATCCCGCCGTCGCGGCGCCCGGACGCCCCCCGGGTGTGCTGCTGCTCACCGACCGCGCCGGGCCTGTTCGCGCACGTGCTCGGGGTACCAGCGGGTGATCCGGAACGCCAGCACCAGCAGGATCACCGGGATGACCCAGGTCAGCCAGTCCTTCGCCGAGCCGACGTGCAGGGCCGCCAGCCCCAGGAGCGCCGTGATCAGGAAGACCGTGCCCCAGAGCGCGGTCAGCAACCGGTTGGTGCGCCGGAACCGCGGCGTGCCCCAGACCTCCGGCGGCGTGGACTCCCGGGCGTACTGCTCGGTGAACGGGGTGAACGCCAGCGATCCCAGGGCCACCGCCGCGAGCACGCCGCTGGACAGCACCTGCGCGTAGGTCTCCAGCCAGACCAGGCTGTGCCGGTCGAGCACCAGGCCCAGTACGCAGAGCACGGCGAAGAAGGCCACGCCGGCGATGGTGAGCACCTTGAGCGCACGGTGGCGCGCGTCCGGCAGGGCGACGACGAGCGCGGCGACCAGCGCCGTCAGGGCCGCCAGTTTCCAGGTGCTCGGCCCGGCGATGACGTCGAACACGATCCACGGGACGAACGAGAGGAAGACCGAACCGGACCGCAGACCGCCCCGGCCCCGGCGTCCCGGCCCCGGACCGGGACCGGGGGCGGGGGCCGGGGCGGGATCGGCTGCCGGGCCGGATACGGGGTCGGGCGGGGAAGGTCCGAACGTGGGTCGGTGCATGAGAGCCTCCGGTTCCATGCTGCGACCAGGCCGGTCCGGCTGCATCCGGGGCCGCCCTCGCCCCCTCGCGCCCCCTCCCCGAGGCGCCGGGGCGCTTCGGGGAGGTGCGGGGAGGTGCGGGGAGGTGCGGAGCGGGGTCAGGTCTTGCGCAGGGCCGGGGCCGGGGCGCCGATGAGGAGCCGGCGCACGGCGTCCCAGGCGGTGCGCTGGGCGGCGGCGCAGGCGCGGGTGTCGGAGCCGAGCAGGCGGAGCCAGGCGCCGCTGTCGTGCGGGAGGACGCTGACGCCGTGGAGCAGGCCGCTGCCGGCCAGGGCCTCGTGCAGGGTGTCGGCGACCTGCGCGGCGGGGGCGAGCGGAGTGACGACGTAGAGGCTCGCCATGACGTCGTGGCCGGCCAGGACCGCCGGGCCGGTGACGCCGGCCGCCGGGGGCTCCAGGCGGACGGTATCGAGGGCGACCAACTGACCGTCGGGGCGCCGCACTTCGAGGTCGGAGGCGAACACCTGGTAGGCGTTGCGCTCGCCCCGGGCGAGGCGGCCGGCGAGGACGGTCTCGCCGGCCAGCACGGTGGCGGTGGGGTCGACGGTGAGGACGGTGCGCTGGTAGAGCCGGGAGTCGACGAAGGGGATGACGGGCTCGGGCAGGTACTCGACGTAGGCGCGGGGGCCGGCGTCCAGGTTGACCAGCTGCGTCGCGTAGTCGAACTCCATCCGGTAGACCTTGGTGGCCGCCTGGGTGGTGAGGTGGGTCGCGGTGTCGGCGCCGCAGCGCAGGTCGGTGCGGAGCCGGTCGGCCTGGAGGATGCCGCCGCCGGTGGACATCAGGAAGGTGACGGCGAGGTCCGGGCGGGCCGGGTCGAAGTAGAGCGGGCGCATGATCTGCAGCGGCGACTTCTGGTAGTGGCCGGTGAGTTCGGTGCGTTCGCCGATCCGTTCGAAGGCCAGCTCCAGCAGGCCGACCTTGCCGGGGCGCCCGACGCCCAGGGTGTCGGGCGTCCCGGCGTACCGGCGGACGGCGTACGGGACGCGGGCCGGCTCGTAGTGCCGCGGATCGAGCCGGGGCACGGCGGCCTCGGCGGCCTCCCCCGCAGCCGCTTCCCCTGCGGCCGCAGTGACGGTCATGCCGGGACCTTGCGGAAGGTCTCCAGGAAGGTGGCGATCTCGTCCAGCCCGTGCCCGGTGAGGCAGTTGGTGAGCACGACCGGCCCGCCCTCGCGGACGCGGTGGGCGTCGGACTCCATGATGCCGAGGTCCGCGCGGACGTACTGGGCGATGTCGATCTTGTTGATGACCAGCAGGTCGGACTCGGTGATGCCCGGGCCGCGCTTGCGGGGCATCTTCTCGCCCTCGGCGGTGTCCAGGACGAAGAGGAAGAGGTCGACCAGGACGGGGCTGAAGGTCAGCGTGAGGTTGTCGCCGCCGGACTCGAACAGCAGGGTGTCGACGTCGGGGAAGCGCTCCAGCATCTCGGCGCCGGCCGCGAGGTTCATCGTCGGGTCGTCCCGGACGGCGGTGTGCGGGCAGGCGCCGGTCTCGACGCCGACGACCCGCTCGGGGTCGAGGACGCCGGCCAGGGTGCGACGCACGTGCTGCGCGTCCTCCTGGGTGTAGATGTCGTTGGTGATGACCGCCGGGCGGTGGCCGTTGGCGATCAGCACCGGGACGAGGGCCTCGATGAGCGCCGTCTTGCCGGAGCCGACCGGCCCGCCGATGCCCACGCGGAGCACGTTCTCGGTCATTGCTGTCTCCTTCTGATGCGGTGTGACGTTGGTTCTGCGTCCGGGAGGAGCGGGAGCCGCGGCACTCCCGTGCCCGCCCGCACCTCCCGGACGCGGTTCAGCTGGCGAACAGCCGGGCCTCGGCCCGTTCGTGCCGTCCGGACATCGCGTCGGCGACCGGCACGCACCCGCCCAGGTCGTCCAACTCCCGGGCGAGGGCGGCCCGTACGGTCTCCTCGATCACCGGCGCCGCGGCCCGCAGCACCACCTGCGCCTTGCGGTGGTCGGTCAGCCGCAACCGCAGGGCGGCGCCGACGAAGCTGGTGCAGAAGGCGAACAGGTCGCCGGCGACGGCCTGGTCGACGGGCACGGCGGCGGAGGCGTAGGCGACTCCGGCGGCCACCGGCTGGGAACCGGGGGCCTGCTTGGCGGCGACCAGTTCGGCGTACCGGTCCAGCGGTTCGCCGCCGATCGACTCCCGGGCGATGTCGAGGAGTTGGCGCCCGGTCCGGGTGGAGGCCAGGCGCAGCTCGCGGTTGAGCTTGGTGGCGTGCAGCCGGTGGTCCACCTCGACCAGCAGGCCCCAGTCGCCGGCCCGGGCGGCGCCGTGGGCGAGGGCGAGCGCGGTGGCGTCGCCGGGGCCGACCGAGTGGCGCAGCAGGTCGGTGAGCAGGTCGGGCATGGTGTCCGCGGTGACGGCCTTGGCCTGGGCGTAGCCCTCCAGGCCGTGCGAGAGGGTGTAGAAGCCGCTGGGGAAGGCGGAGTCGGTCAGCTGGAGGCTGACCAGCAGGGCGTCGAGGCCTCCCCCGGGCCCGGGAGAGCCGGGCCCCGACGAACCGGGCCCCGAAGAGCCGAGCCCCGAAGCGCCGCTCACGCGAGGTAGAACAGGTGGTTGAGCGGGAGTTCGCGGGCGGGCTCGATGGTGGCCGGCTCGCCGTCCAGGGTGACCTTGTAGGTCTCCGGGTCGACGGCGATCTTCGGCAGCGCGTCGTTGCGGACCATGTGCTGCTTGCCGACCGAGCGGCAGCGCCGCACGGGCAGGACCCGGCTGTCCAGCCCGAGTTGGGCCGGGACGCCGAGGTCGATGGCGGCCTGCGACATGAAGGAGACCCGGGTGGCCTGCTTGGCCCGGCCGAGCGCGCCGTACATCGGGCGGTAGTAGACCGGCTGCGGGGTGGGCAGCGAGGCGTTCGGGTCGCCCATCAGCGCCCAGTTGATGACGCCGCCCTTGATGACCATCTTGGGCTTGGCGCCGAAGGAGTTGATCGGCCAGAGCACGATGTCGGCGAGCTTGCCGCTCTCCAGCGAGCCGATGTGGTCCGCGGTGCCGGAGGCGATGGCCGGGTTGATGGTGAGCTTGGCGAGGTAGCGCAGGACGCGGAAGTTGTCGTTGCGCTCGGTGTCGCCGTCGAGCTTGCCGCGCTGGTCCTTGCAGTGGTGGGCGGTCTGGAAGGCGCGGGTGAAGGACTCCCCGATCCGGCCCATCGCCTGCGAGTCCGAGGAGAAGATCGAGATGACGCCCTCGTCGTGCAGGACGGTCTCGGCGGCGATCGTCTCGGCGCGGACCCGGGAGTCGGCGAAGGAGACGTCCTCGGGGATGTCGTGGCTGAGGTGGTGGCAGACCATCACCATGTCCAGCAGTTCGTCGACCGAGTTGACGGTGTAGGGCAGCGTGGGGTTGGTGGAGGACGGCAGGACGTTGGGCTCGCCGGCGATCCGCATGATGTCGGGGGCGTGGCCGCCGCCCGCGCCCTCGGTGTGGAAGGTGTGGATGGTGCGGCCGTCGATGGCGGAGAGGGTGTCCTCGAAGAAGCCGCCCTCGTTGAGGGTGTCCGTGTGGATGGCCACCTGGACGTCGTACTCGTCGGCGACGCCGAGCGCGCTGTCGATGGCGGCGGGGGTGCTGCCCCAGTCCTCGTGGACCTTGAGGCCGCAGACGCCGGCCTCGACCTGCTCGCGCAGGGCGCCGGGCAGCGAGCCGTTGCCCTTGCCGAGGAGGCCGACGTTGACCGGGAGGTCCTCGACCGCCTGGTACATCCGGTGGATGTTCCACGGGCCGGGAGTGCAGGTGGTGCCGTTGGTGCCGTCGGAGGGGCCGGTGCCGCCGCCGATGAGGGTGGTGATGCCGTTGCTCAGCGCCTCCTGCACCTGCTGCGGGGCGATGAAGTGGATGTGGGTGTCGATGCCGCCGGCGGTGGCGATCAGGTGCTCGCCGGAGATCACCTCGGTGCCGGGGCCGATGACCAGCCGGGGGTGCACGCCGCTCTGGGTGTGCGGGTTGCCGGCCTTGCCGACGGCGGTGATGAAGCCGTCCTTGACGCCGATGTCGCCCTTGACCACGCCGAGGACGGCGTCCATCACGACGACGTTGGTGATCACCAGGTCCAGCGCGCCCTGGGCGGAGGTGGCGGCCGGGTCCTGGGCCATGCCGTCGCGGATGCCCTTGCCGCCGCCGTAGACGGCCTCGTCGCCGTAGTGGCCCTGGTTGAAGTCCTTCTCGATCTCGACGACGAGGTTGGTGTCGGCGAGGTGGAAGCGGTCACCGACGGTGGGCCCGAAGAGATCGGTGTACTGCTTGCGGGACAGCGTGGCCATCAGCGGTCGCCTTCCTTGTGGTCGAGGTTGGTGCCCTTGAACCCGAGGGCGATCGCCCGGTCGATCGCCCGGGCGCGGGTGTCGGCCGACCTGATGCCGCCGTCGACGAGGTTGCTGAAGCCGATCAGGCGGCCGTGGCCGCCGAACTCGGCGAGCGTGACGTCCTTGGTGTCGCCCGGCTCGAAGCGGACGGCGGTGCCGGCCGGGATGTCCAGGTGCTTGCCGTAGGCGGCGTTGCGGTCGAAGTCGAGGGCGCGGTTGGCCTCGAAGAAGTGGTAGTGCGAGCCGACCTGGATCGCCCGGTCGCCGGTGTTGCTGACCGTGATGGTGACCTGGGCGCGACCGGCGTTGATCTCCACCGGGTCGTCGCCGTACAGGTACGTGGCGCCACCAGACATGGCGGGCCCTTCCTCTCTGTCGGTTCAGTGATATGTGTGGCCGTGGGTGTGTCCGTCGGCGGCACCGTGCCCGTGGCCGTGGCCGTGCCCATGCGAGTCCGAGTGCGAGTGGTCCCCGCCGTGGCCGTGGCTGTGCGCGTAGCCGTGCCCGTGCTCGGCGTCGAGGCCGGCCAGGATGCCGTCCTCGCCGTGGCCGAGCAGGTGCAGGGCCGCCGCGGTGCGGGCCGCGACGACGCCGGCGATCGCGGACGGCCGCAGCAGCGGCCCGCCGTCCCGCACCCCGGGCAGTTCGGTGCGCAGCGCCGGTCCGAACGAGGCCGGGACGGCCGTCACTTCGCGGGCGCCGAGCAGCCGGCAGCGTTCGGCGCCCTCGGCGAGGTCGGGGTCGCCGCCCGCGAAGGCCACCTCGACCCAACGGTGGTGGCCGTACTGGCGGACCAGCCGGGCGATCCGGAACAGGTCCGCGTCCTCGAAGGGGCCGGCCGCCGGGGCGGTGACCAGCACGGCGCCGTCGGGCCCGGGGGCGGCGTAGGCCGCGGCCCGCAGCCAGCCGACGAGGTGGTCCTTGCCGCCGAACGCCCCGGTCAGGGCGAGTCGTCCGCGCCCCTCCCCTGCGGCCAGCCAGCGCAGCGCCCGGGCGGTGTCGGCCACCAGCTTCGGGTCGCGGCCCAGCGTCATCGGGACGACGCACACCGGGCCGTCGGTGGCGGCCAGCGCCGAGCGGACGGCCTCGGCGAGCGCCCGGCCGGCGGCGGCCGCGGCGTGGACGGCGGGCTCGCGCTCCACCAGGGCGGCCAGGTCCCGGCCGCCGTCGCTCTCGTGCCCGCCGGCCAGCACCACCGTGGCGGCGGGCGTCGGGGCCGAGGTCGGCGCGGGCGCCGGGGCCGAGGTCGACCCTGGCGTCGGACCGGTCGCCGCTTCCGCCTGACGTACCGTCATGGCTCAGGCACCCACCGGGTCGTGGCAGGAGACCAGCTTGGTGCCGTCCAGGAACGCGGCCTCGACCTGGAGCAGCGGCAGCATCTCGCGGACGCCGGGCATGACGTCCTCGCCGCTGACGACCTGCTTGCCGATCTCCATGCACTCGGCGACGGTGCGCCCGTCCCGGGCGCCCTCCATGATCGCCTCGCTGATCAGCGCGCAGGCCTCGCTGTAGTTCAGTTTCACACCGCGGTCGCGGCGTTTGCGGGCCAGATCGGCCACGACGTAGATGTACAGCTTGTCCATCTCACGCGGGGCGAGATTCACGGGAATCACTCTTCCTTTCCGAGGGAACTCCGCAGGAACTCCGAATGAACACGCCTGTCACGGGCGGGAATTCGGGCTACCGAAACCCGGTCAGACTCTGCGCAGCCGGGGAATGGCCGGCACCGCCGCCAGGAACAGCATGGTGGTCAGGACGAACGGCCAGGTGAAGGCGTGGCCGCCGAACGGCGCGGTGGCGGCGGCCAGCGCCGGGGTCAGGACGGTGGCGGCGGCCGCGCCGAGGACGGCGTAGGCCGCGCTCCACCCGCCGGGGGCGACGAACACGCCGCACAGCGCCATCGCGACGAGCACCCCGCTGTACCCGAGCAGCCCCTGGCCGACGGCGTCGGCGGGCGCGCCGAGCGCCCAGGCGGTGAGCAGCCCGGTCGCGCTGCCCGCGCAGGCCAGCAGGCCGGCCGGGCGGCTGGCCGCGAAGATGCCGGCCAGGAACAGCAGGCCGACGTACCACTGGGGCATGAAGAAGATCTGGCCGATGTTGGCGAAGAACCCGTGCCACAGCTGGTCCCAGGTCAGCCCGGTCGGGCCGGCGGCCGGCCCGGCCAGGGCGGTCGGGGCGCCGGTGCCGTGCCACAGGTGGCGGAAGCCGGGCGCCGCGGCCGTCGTCGCGGTGGCGACCAGGCAGAACGGCGCGGTGAGCGCGGGCAGTTTCCAGCTGTCGAGCACCGCGCCGAGGCCCGCGGTGACCACCACGGCGACGACGGCGCCGAGGACGGCCGCCGCGACGGTGGCGGGGTGGTCGGGTCCGAGGAAGACCGCGCACCCCAGCGCCACCAGGCAGCCGTTGTAGCCGTGCAGCCCGGCCTCGACGGCGTCGCGCGCCAGCCGCAGGCCGTACGCGACGGCGGTGCCGACGGCGCTGCCGAGCAGGCCGTAGACGCCGTAGCGCCAGCCGGCCGCGAAGAGTGCGGCCACGAAGAACAGGCCGCAGACGGCGGACGGCATGAAGTCCACCTGCGCGACGCCGCGCAGGACTTCGACGGCTAACTTGAGGGATATCGGGCGGGCGGCCCCCGAGGCCCCCGGCTCACCCTTTTTCTGACCCATACTTCGCACCAATTCCCGGTACGGCTTTTCACGGCATGGCGAATAGTCCCGCAAGGCTGCTCGGCTTTACTCGCGAGCACGCCCGGCGATTCCTCCGGAACCGTACTCCTGCGGAATGCCGGTCGGCGCGGACACGACCGGTTACACCCGTATGGCGAAGGGTGATCATCAGGCCTCTGAGCTGCAACAATATGTTGATTGCGCAGGTCAGCGACCCCCCTGTGGAGAGCCATTCTTTGCGAAGTTTTACTTGCGACAGACGAAAACGAGAAGGTGGTCATGTCAAGGAATTCGACACGAAGCCGCCCCGGTCAGGCAATTCGGACATCCGGCGCCGCGAAAGGCGGCGCAGCACTGCGGGAATGTGGCGGAAATGTGCATGCGACGCGTCGGAAAGCAGCCGGGTCGGCGAACGCGGGCCCGCGAGCACGAACCGGCCGCCGGGCTCCCGGCAGCGCGGGAGCGGACCGATGGCCGGCGGCCAGCGGCCGGTGGCGGCCTCCGGGACGCCTGCGGGCTACCGGCAGTGGGGTGGTCGGACTATCGTTAGTTAGCGAAAGCTATCGAAGTACTCTCCGACTGGCGGCCCCGGTCTGCCACTCACCTGGGGGCAGCGGTGGCGACGAAGATCCCGAACAACGGCAGGCGCCGGCCCGTCCGCGCGGTCCGCGGAGCCGTGGCGGCGGACCATCCCCGGTACAAGTGGGTCGCCCTCTCCAACACCACGCTCGGCACCCTGATCGCCACCGTCAACGCCTCGATCGTCCTGATCTCCCTCCCCGCGATCTTCAACGGCATCGGCCTCGACCCGCTCCAACCCGGCAACGTCAGCTACCTGTTGTGGATGCTGATGGGCTACATGCTGGTCACCGCCGTCCTGGTGGTCACCCTCGGCAGACTGGGCGACATCCACGGCCGGGTCCGGATCTACAACGCCGGCTTCCTGATCTTCACCCTCACCTCGGTGGCCCTCTCCCTCGACCCGCTGCACGGCGGGCCGGGCGCGCTGTGGCTGATCGGCTGGCGGGTGGTGCAGGCGATCGGCGGCTCGATGCTGATGGCCAACTCGGCCGCGATCATCACCGACGCGTTCCCGGCCCACCGGCGCGGCATGGCGCTGGGGGTGAACATCGTCGCGGGCATCGCCGGCTCCTTCATCGGCCTGGTGCTGGGCGGGCTGCTGGCCGAGTGGAACTGGCGGTCGATCTTCTGGGTCAACGTGCCGATCGGCATCCTCGGCACGGTCTGGGCCTACCGGTCGCTGCGCGAGACCGGCGTACGGCGGCCCGCCCGGATCGACTGGTGGGGCAACGTCACCTTCGCCGTCGGCCTGACCGCCCTGCTCGCCGCGATCACCTACGGCATCCAGCCCTACGGCGGCCACACCATGGGCTGGACCAGCCCATGGGTGATGGGCGGGCTGTTCGGCGGCGTGGCGCTGCTGATCGCCTTCTGCCTGGTCGAGTCCAGGGTCGCCGAGCCGATGTTCCCGCTGGCGCTGTTCCGCGACCCGGTCTTCGCCGGCGGCAACGCGGCCACCCTGCTGGGCTCGATCGCCCGCGGCGGCCTCCAGTTCATGCTGATCATCTGGCTGCAGGGCATCTGGCTGCCGCTGCACGGCTACGACTACGCCGACACCCCCCTGTGGGCGGGCATCTACCTCGTCCCGCTGACCGTCGGCTTCCTGGCCGCCGGGCCGGTCTCGGGCTACCTCTCCGACCGGGCCGGGGCCCGGCTGTTCGCCTCCGGTGGACTGGTGGTGATGGCCCTGTCCTTCGCCGGACTGCTGCTCCTGCCCACCGACTTCGGCTACCCGTGGTTCGCCGTCCTGGTGTTCCTCAACGGCTTGGGCGGCGGCCTGTTCGCGGCCCCCAACACCTCGCTGATCATGTCGAGCGTGCCGGCCGAGGCCCGCGGCGCCGCCTCCGGCATGCGGGCCACCTTCCAGAACGCCGGCATGGTGCTCTCGATCGGCGTCTTCTTCTCGCTGATGGTGGCCGGCCTGGCCGGCTCGCTGCCACACACCCTCACCGCCGGACTGACCGCGCAGGGCGTGCCCGCCGCCGACGCGCACACCATCGCCTCGCTGCCACCGGTCGGCACGCTCTTCGCCGCGTTCCTCGGGTACAACCCGATCCAGCAGCTGCTGGGCCCGCACGTGCTCGGCATGCTGCCGGCGGCCAACGCCCGGACGCTGACCGGCCGGGAGTTCTTCCCGCAACTGATCTCGGGCCCCTTCCACGACGGCCTGGTCGTGGTGTTCTGGCTGGCGATCGCCATGTCGCTGGTCGCCGCGGCGGCCTCGCTGGTCCGCGAGCGGACCGGGCCGCGCCACACCCGCCGCGCCCGGCCGGGCGCGGGCGGGCCCGCTGAACGGCCCGGTGTAGGCCGGCCCGCACCGCGCGGAAAGGCCCGCAGGCCATGACCGGGCACGATGCCGCGACCGGCGCCGACACCGCGACCGACGCCGAGGCCGAGGCCGGGGCCGAGGCCGGGGCCGGTCTCTCCGCCGAGGCCGTCGTCCGGCTGCGCCTGGCGATCGGCCGACTCAACCGGCAGATGGCCCGCGCCTCCGGCGGCCAGGACCTCACCGTCGCCCAACTCTCCGCCCTGGCCCGGGTGGAGGTGCACGGCCCGCTGCGGCTCGGCGAACTCGCCGCGCGGGAGGGGGTGGCCGTGCCGTCCGTGCTCCGCACGATCGCCCCGCTGACCGCCGACGGCCTGATCGCCAAGACCCCCGACCCGCTGGACGGCCGCTCCCAGCTGCTCGAACTCACCCCGGCCGGCCTGGCGGCGATCACCCGGATCCGCCGGGAGCGCTCCGCCCTGCTGGCCCGCCGCAGCGCGCGGCTCACCCCGCAGCAGTGCCGCCAACTGGAGTCGGCCGTACCGCTGTTGGAGTTGCTGCTGGACGATCCCGACGCGGCCTTCCCCGGCCAAGCCTGCCCCGATCCGTCCTACCCTGACCCGCCCTGCCCTGACCCGCCCTGCCCCGACCGGCGCGACTCCGTCGGCTGAGGCAGCGCTTCTCGGAGCGCCTACGCCGTCTCGCGGAGGAATCCGGTGAGCAACTCGAAGGTCTCCTCGGGCCGTTCAAGGCCGGGGAAGTGGCCGGCCCAGGACAGTTCGAGCCGGCGGGCGCCGGGGATCCGGGTCGCCAAGGAGTCGGCGATCTGCCGGAAGTCGTCCACGTCGTGGCCGCCGGTCACGACCAGGCAGGGCGCCGTGATCCGGGAGAGGTCCGCTTCGTCGTCGGTGGGGCCGATCTCGGCGTCCGCCTGCACCTCGAAGGCGCGCCGCTGCATCCGGCGGACGAGTTCGCGGGCTTCGTCGCCCGCCTCCGGGCCGAGCCAGGTCTCGACGTTGAGCTCGACGGCGCCCTCGACGTCCCCGGTCGCGAGGAGTTCCCGCTCCCGCGCGGCGAAGGACATCAGGGCGTCGCCGGCGACGTGCTCGGCCGCCCCGGAGCAGAGCAGGGCCAGCGCGGTGACGGCCCCGGGGCGCAGCGCCGCCACGTCCATGGCGATCTTCCCCCCGTACGAGGCGCCGATCAGCGCGGTGCTCTCGACGCCCAGGTGGTCGAGGAGCGCCAGCACGTCCTGCGCGTCGCTGTACGGGGCGTCGGCCGGCGGCGTGTCACCGAAGGCCCGGAAGTCGCCCCGGATCACCCGGTAGCCCGCGTCGACCAGCCCCTGCCACTGCGGGTCCCACATCCTCCGATCGCACACGGACGAGTGCAGCAGCACCACGGTGGGGCGGTCGCCCGGCAGGTCATGAGATACGTCATGGGAGAGGATCATCCGCGGATCGTATCGACGCCTCTGGGGGACGCCAACCGGTTTGGTGATCGGAGGGAGTAAGCGCTTTGGGCCGCTTCCGGGCTCTAGGTGGGTGAGGAGGTGCTCATGGGAGGCACGAAGACCGACCGGGACGAGGAGTTCCAGGCGTTCATCGTCGGGGCCTGGCCACGGCTGCTGCGGACGGCGTACCTGTTGGCCGGGGAGCAGTACGCGGCCGAGGACCTGGTGCAGTCCGCGGCGGAGAAGGCCTGCGCGGCCTGGGCGAAGGTGCGACGGGCCGGCGATCCGCACAGCTACGTGCGGCGGATCCTGGTGAACGAACACGCCCGCCGCTGGCGCCGCCGCGCGCCGGAACTGCTGGTGTACGCCGTGCCGGACGAGGCCGGAGCAGAGGACTGCTACGCCCGCTCCGACCAGCGCGGCGCACTGATGACGGCGCTGGCCGCCCTGCCGGCCCGCCAGCGCGAGGCCGTGGTGCTGCGGTACTGGGAGGACCTGAGCGACAGCCAGGCCGCCGAGGCGATGGGCTGCTCGACGGGCGCCGTGCGCAGCCACGCGGCCAAGGGGATCGCGAGACTGCGGGGGGCCGCAGCGCTGAAGGAAATCAAGGGCATGACGAGCATCGGAGGTGCGGTATGAGCGCGGGCGGCAACGGCGGGACGGTCGGCATGGGCGCGGCGGGCGACGACGGCGACGTGTGGGTCGGACTCGGCCTGGCGGAGGTGGCGGCCGGGGCCAGGATCAGCCCGGCGCCGATGGCGGACATCATGGCGGGCGGCCGCCGGATCCGGCGCCGGCGCCGGTCAGTGGTCGGCGCGCTCGCACTGGCCTCGGTGGTGGTGCTGGGCGGCGGGACGATGGCGGGTCTGCACAGCTCCCCCGCGAGCAGCGGCGCCCAGGCGCTCGTCCCGGCCAACGGCGGTCCCGGCGGCGGCACCGGGGGCGGCCCGGCCGCCCAGCCGTCCGGCACGGCGACGGCCGAGCGGGACCCGTTCACCCCGGTCCGGGTGACGCTCGCCCAGGGCAACACCCCTGACGGCAAGACGTGGAAGCTCTGGACGGCGCTCTGGCCGGTCGCCCCGAAGGAGCGGGCGTACGAGCAGGCGGTGGCCGTCTGGGAGGAGCGCCACGCCGTCGACTCCTCGCTCGACAAGCCGACGGAGGCGTACGTCCAGCAGTACTGGCAGCCCAACGAGGACGTCGTGAACGACTACGTCACCCTGGACGGGGTGCGCCAGCCGCACGACAACGCGGGCAGCTACCCGGCGCCGGGTCACCTCGACCCGCGGATGGCCGACACGTTCAGCGGCGGCCTGATGGGCGCCCGGGACAAGTCCGGCACGCCCGGTCCGCTCCCGATCAAGCTCGCCGTGATGGCCCTCGGCCCGGACGTCGGCAAGGTCCTGGTGACCTGGTCGGACGGCACGGTCATGGAGCCGTGGCTGAAGGCCGTCGGGGACTCCCCGTACCAGCGGCTGGTGGTCCCCGAGCAGCCGGGCAAGAAGGTGACGTCGTGGCAGTTCTTCGACAAGAACGGCACCAAGCTGCCGGACGCCGGCGAGAAGATGCTGACCGAGTAGCGGTCGGCGCGACCGGCTGAACACGACCGGGCGGCCACGACCGCCCGACCAGGCCCGCGGGGCCGGCCCGCTCCCCCGGCGGGCCGGCCCCTCGTCGGTGCGCGGGGCGGTCGGCGTGCAGGGGGATCGGCGTGCGGGGCGGTCGGTGCGCATCGCGGAAACGTGGGAGAAAGTGCTCCCCCGGTCGAGGGAGGTCATCGGTGGGCCGCCCGAGCAGACTGGCGATCACAGCCGGGGAGGACTTCCCGGCCTCCCCTTGATTGCACCGGAGTTGACTCGTGCGTGAGCAGATGTGGCAGCCGCTTTCCTCCCGACCTTCCTCCTGGCGTTCGTCCCGGCTTTCCTCCGGGCTTTCCTCCCGGCGCCCGCAGGCCGGTCGGCGCGGGGTCGTCGTGGCGGCGGCGGCCGCGGTGGCCGTCGGCGTCATGACCGCGGGCACCGCCCTGGCGCCGTCCACGGCCGCCGCCGCCCCCCGCCCGGACAGCGTCCAGCAGGGGCTGAACGCGCTGGTCCGTGACGACGGCCTGCCCGCCGCGCTGGCCAGCGTCCAGGGCCGTGACGGCCGCACCCGCACCTACACCGCGGGGGTCGGCGACGTCACCACCCGCGCGAAGGTGCCGGTCGACGGCCAGGTGCGGATCGGCAGCAACACCAAGACGTTCACGGCGGTGGTCGTGCTGCAGCTGGTCGGCGAGGGGAGGATCGGCCTCGACGAGCCCGTCGAGTCCTACCTCCCCGGCCTGGTCCGCGGCGACGGCATCGACGGGCGCCACACCACGGTCCGTCAGCTCCTCCAGCACACCAGCGGACTCCCGGACTACGAGGGATACCTCGACGAACCCTCCCTCCAGCACCGGTACTTCGAGCCGCGCGACCTGCTGGACATCGCCTTCCAGCACAAGGCCGACTTCGCCCCGGGGGCGAGCTTCAAGTACAGCAGCACCAACTACGTGCTCGCCGGCCTGGTCGTCCAGAAGGTCACCGGCCGCCCCATCGCCGAGCAGATCGACCAGCGCATCATCAAGCCCCTCGGCCTGCGACACACCTACTACCCCGCCCAGGGCGACCGGACCATCCGCGAGGCCCACCCCCAGGGCTACCGCAAGGACGCGGCCGACGGGCACCTGATCGACTTCACCGAGATGGACCCCTCCGCGGGCGGGGCGGCGGGCCAGATGATCTCCACCAACTCCGACGTCAACCAGTTCTTCACCGCCCTCCTCGGCGGCCGCCTCCTGCAACCGGCCCAGCTCGCCCAGATGCGCACCACCGTCCCCATCGGCGACAGCGGCGCCGCCTACGGCCTGGGGCTCATCAGCCGGCCGCTGTCCTGCGGCGGCGTCTACTGGGGCCACGGCGGCGACATCCCCGGCTACGAGACCCGGGGCGGGGCGACGGACGACGGCCGCGCCGTCAACATCGCGGTGACCACCGTCCCGCCGGACGCCGCCGGCTCGGAGCACGTCGAGAACGTCGTGGACACGGCCCTGTGTCGCTGACCGAAGTCCGGTGAGGGAGTGGGAAGTCGGCGGGTCCGACTTCCCACTCCGCTTTTCCACTCCGCTCAGGTTCTGTCCCGAGGTGAATCCCCTAGAGCTGGGTGACGCCGCCGTCGACGAGCAGTTCCGCGCCGGTGGTGAAGGAGCTCTGGTCCCCGGCCAGGTAGAGGGCGGTGGCGGCGACCTCCTCGGGTCGGCCGATGCGGCCGAGCGGGGTCGTGGCGACGGCCTGATCGACCTGGGGGTACGCCGCCCGCAGCTCGTCGGCCCCAGGGGTCGCGACCGGGCCCGGGGTGAGGGCGTTGACCCGGATGCCCCGACCGGCGAGTTCGGTGGCCCAGGTGCGGGCGAGGCTGCGGATCGCGGCCTTGGTGGCGGCGTAGACGCCCAGGCCCGGGACGCCGCGCAGGGCCGCGCTGGACGAGAGCAGGATCACCGAGGCGCCGGCCGACAGCAGCGGGAGCGCCTTCTGCACGGTGAAGACCGTGCCCTTGAGGTTCACGGAGGTGGTGTGGTCGTACTCCTCCTCGGTGATCTCGCCGAGCAGGCCGAAGTCCCCGAGGCCGGCGTTGGCCACGACGACGTCGAGCCGGCCGCTGCGTTCGGTGATCTCGGCGAAGAGCCGGTCGAGGTCGTCGAGCTTCGACACGTCGCCCCGGATGCCGACACCCCGGCTGCCGACCTGCTCGACGGCGGCCGCCAGCTCGGCTTCGCGGCGCCCGGTGAGGTACACGGTCGCCCCCTCGGCGGCGAAGCGGCGGGCGATGGCCAGGCCGATGCCGGTGGAGGCGCCGGTGACGAGGGCGGTCTTGTTGTCCAGCTGTCCCATGAGATTCTCCGAATCTTGACGTAACTATTCTTGTTACATTTTTGGGCACAAAAAGCGGCGCAGGAAGCGACGCAGGAAGCACTGCCACGGCCGAGGCTAGGCGGCCTTCAGCACGTCGCGCAGCACATCCTCCAGCGTGGTCCCCGCCAACTCCCGGCGGAGGGTGACCTCGATCCCGCCGTAGACGGCGGCCATCACCGGAGCGATGCCGTGGCCCACGACGCACTCGGGGTCGGGCGTGGCGGGGTGCAGGGCGAAGATCGGTCCCGGCTCCACCGCCTCGTAGACGTCGAGCAGGGTGATCGCCGACAGGTCCCGCGACAGCGTCCAGCCGGCCCCGGCACCCCTTCGCGAGTCGACCAGGCCCGCCTTGCGCAGCTGGGCCAGCAGGCGGCGGATCACCACGGGATTGGTGTTGACGCTCGTCGCGATCTGCTCGGAGGTGGCGACCTCGTGGCCACGGCGCTGGTACAGCCCGATCCAGGTCAGGGCGTGCGCGGCGACGGTCAACCTACTGTTCGCGCTCATGCCGCCCATCACCCCTCTCCATGTCGTAACTGTAATAGTTACATCGGCCTACGACAAGCCCCGGCGGAGTCGAGTGGGGGGGGGGGGGGGGGGGGGGGGGGTGGGGGGTGGCTTATGATTCCGATCGGGGGGTGGGGAGGGGGTGTGGTGGTGGGTGGGTGGGGTGGGGTGTGGGTGTT
>NZ_JBHWIR010000008.1:55144-77512 GCF_042731835.1 Kitasatospora sp. NPDC059817
CTTCCCACTCCTCTTGCTTTACGGGGCGGTTGGGGTGGAGGTGGCGACGGGGCGGGGGTGGCGGTTCGGGTGGTGGTGGGCGGTGAGGGGGTGGATCCAGGCGAGGAGGGCGAGCAGGAGGGCGAACGGGAGGAGGGTGCAGAGCGTCGCGCTGCCCGGGCTATGGCGGGGTTCAGGACGCATCGAGGGTGATGGGGAGGTCGAGCTCGGCCCAGACGGTCTTGGCGTTGGGGTGGCGGGGGATGGTGCCCCAGCGGTCGGCGAGGGCGTCGATGAGGGTGAGGCCGCGCCCGGACTGGGAGTTGGGGGCGAGGACGGCGGGCAGGGCGGGGAAGCGGTCGCCCCGGCAGTCCGAGATCTCGATGCGCAAGGTTGTGCCCCGGCGCACGGTGGTGGTGAGACAGAGGTGAAGCTCGAAGCCGCGCCCCGGAACGCGGCCATGGGTAGTCGCGTTAGCGGCGAGCTCCGCGACGATCAGGAGAGCCGAGTAGTACGGCTCGGTGTGGGACAAGTTCAGCCCCCAGGTAGTGAGTTGACGCCTGGTGATGCGCCGGCAGATGGCGGCGCCCTTGGGGGTGGCGGCGAGGGTGATGGTGTGGCGGCGGGGGCTGTCGAGGGGGATGTCGGTCGTCATGGAAAAAATCGTGACGGCGCGGACGTACGCTGACCATGCATCCGGGGAGTACGGAGAGTGCCTGTCCGGGTGCGGACAGCTTTTGTTCGTGTGGCCGAATCACTAACGGGGTGGTCGCGATGGGCGCAGGACGCAACATCGAGTCGGACGACGACGTTCGCACGGAACTGCAGGAGGACCTGAGCGAGGTGTCGGACTTCTTCCGCGCCATCGGGAAGCAGATCAAGCTCCTGCGGGAGCGGGCCGGGATGACGCAGAAGGAACTCGGCGAACGCGTCGGCTACGGAGAGCACCTGATCGGCGCGGTCGAGCGCGGAAAGCGCACCCCGCAGCCGGAGTTCCTGGTGGCGGCGGACAAAGTCCTCAACGCCGGCGGCCTGTTGGCCATCACGAAGGACGACGTGATGCGGGCGCGGGCCAAGGCGCGCGTGAGACACCCCGCCTGGTTCCGGGGCTACGCAGCCCTAGAGGTTGACTCGATCGAGATGCACGACTACACCACTCTTCTCATTCCAGGCCTCCTCCAAACGGAACGCTACGCGCGGGCGCTCTACGAAATGCGGCAGCCCGCTCTCAGCGAAGAAGTGATCGAGATGCGCGTAGCCGCACGTATGGCTCGGCAGGAGATCCTCACGCGATGGCCCAGGGCGATCTTCAGCTGGGTGATCGACGAGAGCGTACTGCGGCGCCCCCTAGGCGGCCGAGAGGTCTTCAAGGAGCAGCTGCAACGACTGCTGGAGGTCGGGCGCATGCGGGGAATGGTGGTGCAGATCATGCCCCTTGACAGGACAGAGCACGTGGGGATGGGCGGATCGTTCATTCTGCTCACGCCCAAAGGCCGACCGCAGACCGCCTACATCGAAGTTCAGACCAGCAGTAGGCTGATCACCGACCCGGACGAGGTCCGGATCATGAATGCGCGGTACGGCACCCTCAGGGCTCAGGCCCTGTCTCCTGAGGAGTCCCTGGCCTTGATCGAGAAGATTCTGGGAGAACTATGAGCACCCAGCTGGCATGGTTCAAGAGCAGCTACAGCAGCAACGAAGGCGGCGCCTGCATTGAGGTCGCCGAGACGCCCGCTGTCATCCACGTGCGCGACTCCAAGGACAAGAGCGGCCCGCAGCTGGCCTTCGAGCCGGCCACCTGGCAGGCGTTCGTGGCATTCGCCGCGACCGCCGAGGTCTGATCAACGTCCTCCCAACGGCCCACCGCCTACCGGGCGGCGGGCCGTTGGCGTACCGTCAAGCTGACCACGCCATCCCGGATTTAGGGGGAGCAGTGAGCAGCGAACTCATCTGGTTCAAGAGCAGCCACAGCAGCAACGAAGGCGGCGAGTGCATCGAGATCGCCTGGTTCAAGAGCAGCTACAGCGGTAACGAGGGCGGCGAATGCGTCGAGGTCGCCTGGCACAAGAGCAGTCACAGCAGCAACGAGGGCGGCCAGTGCATCGAGGTCGCCGAGACGACCGAGGCCGTCCTCGTCCGCGACTCCAAGGACGCCTCCGGCCCCCACCACACCTTCACCCCCGCCGCCTGGCAGGCGTTCGTCGCCTTCGCCGCCACCGCCGAGGCCTGATCAGCATAGTTCCGGTCACTCCGGTTCGAAGGCTCGCAGGGTGTCCTCGCCGTCGGTCCACAAGACCCCGAGCCGCTGCCGGGCCAAGAGCCATCCGTCCCCGTCACGGCGGAACTCCCAGTCGTAGGGACCGCCCATGGAGTAGGGGGCAGAGGTCCTCCCCGGAGCGGTGACGGCGACGGCGACGGCGACGAACCACATGTACCCGATGCCGGTCGCCCGGTCGCCCGCCACGTCCACGTGCATGTTGAGGATGTGGTGCTGGATGCTCGTGTAGGGCGACTCGGCCTCCTCCACCTTCGCGCGGATGGCCTCCCTCCCCTGGGTTTGCTGCCAGGGCCCGAACTCCAGCACGGCGTCTTCGGCCCAACAGGCGGACCAGGTCTGCCAGTCCTTGCGGTCCAGTGCCCGCCAGCCTCGGATCATGAGGGCGTGCAGGGCGTCCCGGTCCTCCAGACCACGTATTCTGCGCGCCAGGTCGTCGAGAGCGGGGGTGTGCAGCATTCCGGTTCCTTCCGTCACTGGGCGCTCGCCGCAGGTCGTACGACGATCTCGTTCACGTCGACGTACGGCGGCTGGGAGATCGCGTAGGCGACGGCGTCCGCGATCGCGGAGGCCGGCAGGGCCACGGCGCGGTAGGTCCGCATGGCCGCCCGGGCGGCCGGGTCCGCGATGCCGTCGGCGAGTTCGGACTCCGTGACACCCGGCGAGACCAGCGTGACCCGGACGTCACCGGCGGACTCCTGACGCAGGCCCTCGGAGATCGCACGGACCGCGAACTTGGTGGCGCAGTACACGGCAGCGGTGGGAGAGACCTCGTACGCGCCGACGGAGGCGATGTTCACGATGTGCCCGCCACCTCGGGCGCGCATCACGGGCAAGGCGGCGGAGATACCGTGCAGGACACCCCGCAGGTTCACGTCGATCATGCGGTCCCACTCCTCCGTCCTGAGCGCCTCCAGCGGCGACAACGGCATCACCCCGGCGTTGTTGACCATCACGTCCACGCGGCCGTACCGCTCTTCGGCCGCTGCCACGAAGTCCCGCACGTCGGCGGCCTCGGTCACGTCCAGGCGCCGGGCCGCCGCCGTGCCGCCCGCGGCGGTGATCTCCGTGACGAGTCGGTCCAGGCGATCGGTGCGCCGTGCTCCCAGGAACAGGCGGTGGCCGTCGGCGGCGAGCCGGCGGGCGGTCGCCTCGCCGATCCCGCTGCTGGCACCGGTGATCGCTACGACCTTGATCGTCTGGTCCGGCATGACTGCCCCTTGTCTCTCGGTAGGTCACCGAGTCTGGGCGAGGTGTTCCGGGCGGCCCAGGCCGTGTGCTGCCTGGGTGCGGTACACCCAGGCGGCACACCGGGCCCACGGCCTAGCCTGGGCACATGACCGACAACCAGCTGGGTGAGTTCCTGCGGGCGCGCCGTGCAGCCGTGCGGCCGGACGAGGTCGGGATGCCGAGCCATGGCGTGCGCAGGGTCGCCGGGCTGCGCCGCGAGGAAGTCGCCGTACTGGCAGGGGTGAACGCGGACTACTACACCCGGCTGGAACAGGGCCGTGAACGCCACCCGTCCGCGCAGGTGGTGGACGCGCTCAGCCGCGCGCTGCTGCTGGACACCGATGCCCAGGCGCACCTTCACCAACTGTCCGGAACCGCGCCGTCCCAGCGGCCCGTCGCCGCCACCGACCAGGTCGCCCCCGACCTGCGCGTCCTGCTGGACGGCTACCCCGGCACTCCGGCGTTCGTCATCAACCCGATCCTGGACATCCTGGCCGCCAACGCCCTGGCCGAGGCCCTGTACTCCCCCTTCGAAGCGATGGACAACCTGGCCCGCATGGTCTTCCTCGACCCGGCAGGTCGGCCGTTCCACCCCCGATGGGACCGGACGGCAGAGACGGTGGTCGGGCACCTGCGCCAGGCGTCCGGCGTCGACCCGGGCAGTCCGCGCCTACGGGCTCTCGTCGGCGAACTCAGCACGCACAGCACGGACTTCGCCCGGCTGTGGAACACCCACACCGTGCGCGGCAAGACCCGCGAACACAAGCACCTCCACCACCCGGACGTCGGCGGCATGACCCTCACCCACCACGCATTCGACGTGCGGGACGCCCCCGGCCAGCAGTTGATCATCTACCAAGCCGAACACGGCAGCCCCAGCGCCGAGGCACTCAGCCTGCTCGGCTCCGTGCACGCCACACGCGTCGGTAGGTGATCACGCAGCAGGCGAGCCTGAGGAACGCTTCGCGCCAGGGGGAGCAGTGAGCAACGAACTCGCCTGGTTCAAGAGCAGCCACAGCAGCAACGAGGCCGGCCGGTGCATCGAGGTCGCCGAGACGACCGAGGCCGTCCTCGTCCGCGACTCCAAGGACGCCTCCGGCCCCCACCACACCTTCACCCCCGCCGCCTGGCAGGCGTTCGTCGCCTTCGCCGCCACCGCCGAGGTCTGATCGACTTCCCCCTCAACGGCTCACCGCCTAAAGAGCGGTGGGCCGTCTGCGCGCCCGGGTGAGCCGGCGGTACGCGAGATGGACCGCGAGGCCCAGCAGGGTCATGACGACGGACGCGACCAGTGCGACCACATCGAGCACGTTCCGGCCCAGTGAGTTCCAGAAACCGATGCTCGAAGCGAGGGCGGCGGTGTCGGTGTGCCGGGGGTCGTACACCGCCGTCACGGTGTCGCGGGCCTTGACGGTGTCGGTGACGTAGGCGAGTTGGGTCTCGACGGATGCCCCCTCGGACGTCGTGAACCGTACCCGGCAGTGGGCGTTGCCCGCCGGGTTGTCCTGCGGCGCGCTCACCTCGGTGCAGTCGGTGACGACCGCCGACACGTGGACGCCGCGGCTGCGGAGAGCCGACGTCACCCCCATGTCGTGCGGTATCAGGTAGACGAGGCTGAGGACGAACAGCAGGACCCCCAGGCCGATCATCGCGAGCGAACCGTTCCGCACGGTCCGGCCGTGGTCCGGCGCGTTCTCCATCGATCCCCCCGGTGTCGGCCCAACTGCCCACGTGCGCTCACGCTACCCGCACCCACCGACACCGGCTTCCGAGCAGGGCGAGCCGCTGGTCGAGATCCACCGGCAGGCCCGGCTCCCCGGTCATCCGGCGTAACACCTGGTGCACGGCGCGCCCCGGGAGCGAAGGATGGTGCGTGGACTACCCACAGACCCACCCGCCCACGCCCGGCCAGGGCAGCGACACGGAGGAACACCTCGATGACATCCGCCCCGACCACGACGCACCGTCGGCGGAGCAGGGCCGCACTGGCCGCCTGCGCGACCGTGCTGGCCGTCTCCGCCACCACCCTCGCCGCCGGGACCGCCCCCGCCCACGCCACCACGGGCGTGCGCGAGTTCACCCGGACCGCCACCTTCACCGTCCCCGTCGGTGTCACCGGCCTGTTGATCGATGCCTGGGGCGCCGGTGGCGGAGGCGCCGGCGGCACCTCGACCGCGCCCGTGACCGGCGGTGGGGGCGGGGGTGGCGGCGGATACGTGCACGGTGCGATCACGGTGCTCCCCCTTGAGCAGGTCACCATCACCATCGGTGCCGGTGGCGCGGGCGGCGCGGTTGGCGCCGTGGGCTCCGGCGGCACCAGCACCACCATCGCGATCGGTTCGACGGTGCTGGCCACCGCCCAGGGCGGCGGCGGGGGCTTCACGGCGAGCGGGGGCTTCCCGGACTCGTACGCCAGCGGCGGCGCAGGGGGTGGCGGCACCGCACCCGCCGAAACCCCCTTGGGCGGCGGCGGCTACGTACGGCCCGGCGCGGCCGGGGGCAGCACGGCCGGCGCGCTCTTCCCGAACATCGTCTCGCCGGGGGGAACGGGCGGCCAGCCCGCGAACACCGGGAGCGCCAACCCGGGAGACGCCGCGACCGGCGGGCCGGGTGGCGAGTCCGGTCCCGGCAGCGCCTCGCCCGGCGAGGCCGGAGCGCCGGGGTACGCGCTCATCCACTGGTCGTTCTGAGCACCCGACTTCACAAGGCCGAGCCGAGACGGCACCGAACAGGGGATCCGGTCGGTACCGCAGCAGCCCAATACCGGGAACCGTGTTTTCGCGCGTCACTACCGAACCACGGGACAAGACCGCGCTGGAGAGGAACCCGGCGCCAATGCGCTCGGCGACCGTGGCCCCCACTGCGCCGACTGCGACCGTCACGCGGGCTCCCTACCACTGACGACGACGCGTCGGCGCCCCCGTGGAGAGCCGGCTGCCGGACCCCCGACCCCACCGGGCGAGCCGGGGCGGCGTTCACACCGCCCCGGCCCACCCGTGGTCCACGCCCCGTCGCGAGGCGGCCGGCCGTCGGGCTACCAGCTGATGATCACGTAGCCGGGCGTCCCCTGCGTGCCCCCGGTCGCGTCGGCGCCGGCTCCGCCCGGGCTGCCGGGGGTGTTGTCGTTGACGACGACGTCGTCACCGTTGCCGCCCCTGCCTCCCTGGCCGCCACCGCTGCCGGCTCCGCCCGCACCTCCCGTGCCGGTTCCGGCCGGCGGGGCGGGCGTGGCGGCCGAGAGCGTCGCGCCCGCACCGCCCGCACCTCCGCCGGAGGAGCCGTAGCCGCCGTTTCCGCCGTAACCGCCCCGCCCCTGGCCTCCGTCATTGCCTGCGCTACCGGAGTAGCCCGACCCACCGCCCGCCCCTTGCGCACCGTCCGCGCCGATGACGCCACCGGTCGCCTCCCCCTCACACACACTGTCGGAGCCTTGACCCTGCGCTCCCCCGGCGCTGCCAGGTCCGCCCCGGCCGCCGGATCCGCCGCTTCCGGGGTGGCCGTTCGACCGCCCGGTGGTGCCTCCCCCGCCGCCACCGCCGCCAGGTCCGGTCGGTCCGCCCCCCCCGCACCGACCGCCGGCCGCCGCGGCGAAGGGCTGCAGGACGAGTTCGCCGTCGGCATCCTGGAAGGGCAGTTCGAAGAACACGCCGCTGCTGAACCCCTCCACACCGACCCCGCCGGTGGCACCGGTGGAGCCCGACCCCCCGCTGCCGCCGTTCTCGGTGTCCGCACCGCCGCCACCCCCGCCCGAACCCGACCCCGCGGCCCCGCCTCCACCACCCCGTCCGACGCGCACTGCGACGGTTCCCGGCAGCTGCCCGTACGGGGGCAGTTGCTCCAGGAGGGACGTCTGGACCCGGCAGGCGAGGTAGAAGCCGCTGCCACCGCCGACGCCACCGCCCCCTCCTGCTCCCCCGCCGCCGCCACCACCGCCACCACCGCCGTACGACCCGAAGGTGGAGTCCTCGCCGCCGCCGCCCCCTCCGGCACCCCCGCCCCCACCGCCTCCCCCACCGCCGCCGCCACCGCCGCCCCAGGCCTGGACGAGGACCTCGGTCACCCCGGCGGGCACCGTGAAGTAGGAGGTGCCGGCCTCCGAGAACACCTGCTGCCCATGGGCGGCGGCGGCCGTCACGACGGTCCTCAGGTCCACCGGGGCTACCTGCTGCGGCGCGGAGGCGGGGGCAGCGCCGAGCAGGCCACCGGTCACGGGGAGCGCGAGGAGCGCGAGACGCCGCCGACGGGCGGGCCGCGAGGGTCGCACACGAAGAGTATCCATGCGACCACCCTCCGGCATCATTCGCTTGCGCCGCAACCTGGGCGACGCCCCGCGCGGCATCCCGGACGGCGGCCACACCGCCACCGCCGAGGACCCGTCGCCCGGAAGGCGAGCCGGCCGCCCCTCTGGCAGCCCCAGCCGGATCTGTCAAACAGCGCACACCTGTTGTGAGCGGACTGGTACGTTCCGCGCATGGACTTCAACGCCATTGCCAACTCGTTCGTGGGCCACTACTACACCACCTTCGACTCCGGCAGCCAGGGACGCGGGAACCTCTCCAGCCTCTACCGACCCGAGTCGATGCTCACGTGGGAAAGCCAGCAGCTCCAGGGGCAGCAGAACATCCTCGCGAAGCTGACGACGCCCGAACTGGCCACCGTCAAGCACAAGGTGAACACCACCGACGCGCAGCCCGCCCCGGGCAACCGCGTACTGGTCACCGTCACGGGCGGCCTCGCCATCGACAACGCCTTCGACAAGCCGCTGCAATTCGCCGAGACGTTCAACCTGCAGCCGATCCCCGGCCAGCCCGGCGGCTTTTTCGTCTACAACCAGATCTTCCGCCTCATCTTCGCCTGAGCCGCCCAGGGTCCGGGGCTTCCCGTCGGCTTCCCGTTCGACAGGGTGAAGTCCCGGACCGGCGCCGCGACTTGGAGGAAGGGTGCACCTGCGCGAGCTGCGGCCGGCCGACGCCGACGCCGTCCGCCGCATCTACAGCGGCAGGTCGGTCGCCGACCTGTGGTTCGGCCAGATGACCGCCGCCCAGGCCCACGACTACGTACGCGAAGCCCGGGAGGCCGACGCGCAGCGACCGCGCACCGCACGCGTCCTCGGCATCGACGTCCACGACGACCTGATCGGCATCGTCCGACTCCGCATCACCGGCCACACGGGCAGCCTCAGCTACATCCTGCGCGAGGACGCCTGGGGCCACGGCTACGCCACCACAGCGGTGTGCCGGTTCCTCGCCCACCACCCCACCCCACGGGTCACCGCCGAGCACCGCGTCGGCAACCCCGCCTCGGGAAGGGTCCTGGTGAAGACCGGCTTCGTCGTGACCACCGTGACCGACGAGATCATCCGCTACGAACTGGGCTAGCGCCTGCCCCGCCACCTCCGACTCCCCGGGGCCCGCGCCGGGCGTGACGCGGACCTTTGCCGTGTGTTTATATTGAACAATGGTTCAACCAAAAACCGGACACCCCCGTGCCCCGCACGCCTGAGGCCTCGGCGGCCGTCCGCGAAGCGACCCGCGCCAAGATCCGGCGCGCCGCCGTCCTGCTCATGGCAGAACAGGGCTACCGCGCCACCACCCTGCGCCAAGTCGCCACCCGGGCCGGCGTCGCCGACGGACTGCCCTCCCGCTACTTCGGCAGCAAGGACGGCCTGCTGATCGACATCGCCGACGGCTGGCGCGAACGGACCCGCGCGGCGCTCGCCGCCCAGCCAGCCGACAGCCCCGCCGCCACCCTGCAACTCCTCGTCCGCTCCGCCCTGCTCGGCCTGGACGCAGCCCCCGAGGAGGTCGAGGAGAGCCGGGCCGTCTCCGCCCTGCTCGCCGACCCCGAAGCCCGCGCCGTCCTGGTCGCCGCAGGCGCCGACCTCGCCTCCGCCGACCTCCTCCAGGCCCTGGACGAATCCCTGGCGGCCTGCCGCGTCCCCGACCCCGCTGCCGCCCGCCTGCTCCTCCTCGCCGGCATCCGCGGCGGCCTCACCCTCGCCGCCGAGGACCCCGCCTTCCCACTGCGCGACCTGGAAGCGGCCCTGCTCGCCCACATCCTGCCGACGACCTGACCCCTCCCCGAGCTCTGAAAGGCCCCGCCATGACCGCCGAAACCGACATCCGCCCCTACCGCATCGCGATCGAACAGCACCAGCTCGACGACCTGCGCGACCGCCTCGCCCGCACCCGCTGGCCCGACTCGCCGCCCGGCACCGACTGGGACTACGGCGTCCCGCTCCACTACCTCCAGGACCTGGCCGAGTACTGGCGGACCGGCTACGACTGGCGCGAACACGAAACCAGGCTCAACACCTTCCCGCAGTACACCACCACCATCGACGGCGCCAACGTGCACTTCCTGCACGTCCGTTCACCCGAACCCGACGCCACCCCGCTGATCATCACGCACGGCTGGCCCGGCTCGGTGGCCGAATTCCTGGACATCCTGGGCCCGCTCACCGACCCCCGCGCCCACGGCGGCGACCCGCGCGACGCCTTCCACGTGGTCGCGCCCTCCATCCCGGGCTACGGCTTCTCCGGACCGACCAGCCAACTCGACTGGGACTACCGGCGCGTGGCGCGCGCCTGGGCCGAACTGATGAACCGCCTCGGCTACCCTCGCTACGGCGCCCAGGGCGGCGACTGGGGCTCCGGCATCTCCCGCGAACTCGGCCTCGCCGCCCCCACCCGGGTCATCGGCGTGCACGTCAACACCTCCCCCACCTTCCCCACCGGCGACCCGGCCGTCCTCGACGCCCTCGACCGCGAACGGCTCGACACCTGGGCCCGCCACCAGGCCGAAACCTCCGGCTACACCGCCGTCCAAGCGACCCGCCCGCACACCATCGGCTACGCGCTCACCGACTCACCGGTCGGCCAACTCGCCTGGATCATCGAGAAGTTCAGCGAATGGACGGACTGCGACAGCGGCCTCCCCGAAGACGCCGTGCCCCGGGACCACCTCCTCACCAACGTGATGCTGTACTGGCTCACCGCCACCGCCGGCTCCTCCGCACGGCTGTACAAGGAGTCGGCCCGCAATGGCTGGACCGAGGCCACCCCCTCCACCGTCCCCACCGGCATGGCCGTCTTCCCCCACGACATCACCCTGCCGGTCCGCGCCTTCGCCGAACGCATCGACAACATCGTGCACTGGACCGAGTTCGACCACGGCGGCCACTTCGCCGCCCTGGAACAGCCCGACCTGCTGGTCGCCGACATCCGGACCTTCTTCCGCACCCTGACCTGACGCCGCCCGTGGCCGGTCGGATGTTCATCGACTCACGATCTCAGGCGCGAAGTAGCCACGCAGCCAAGCGATCTTCCCGACCCGGATGCGGAAGATCTGCCGCGGCGTCCGGAACACGACGGCCGCCATGGGCGATCGTCAGCTTCCTGCTGTCGATCTGACGGCACCCCATCGGCCAATGCCGGTTGGGGGCCGCCTCCCTTCAGCATCGAACCCGCCCTGCCCGCTTCGACGGCGCTGACCCGCGCTGACCGGTGCTGACCGGTGCTGACCGGTGCTGACCGGCGGGTCGTGACAGCGTGTCGAGTGGCGGAGCGCGATCCGCGACGAGAGGGTGACCGACGCAGGACCTCACCTGAAGGAGCGAGAATGCCCGAAGTCACCACTCCGTACGCGACCGGCACCCCGTGCTGGGTCGATCTGATGGCGCAGGACCAGCAGGCGGCACTGGACTTCTACCGCGACCTGTTCGGCTGGCAGGGGCAGGTCGGCCCGGCCGAGTTCGGCGGGTACGCGGTCTGTGAGCTGAACGGCAAGCCGTCCGCCGGGATCGGCCCGGCGATGGCGCCGGAGGGGATGCCCACCCCGCCGACCGTGTGGACCAGCTACCTGTCCACCACCGACGCCCAGGCCACCCAGGACGCGATCGTCGGCGCGGGCGGCACCCTGCTCGTCCCGGCGATGGACGTCGGCGAGCTCGGCAGGATGCTGATCGCCGCCGACGCGCAGGGCGCGGTGTTCGGTGTCTGGCAGCCGGGCGAGTTCTTCGGCGCCCGGGTCGTCAACGAGAGCGGCGCGCTGATCTGGAACGAGCTGCACACCAGCGACGTGCCCGGCGCCACCGCCTTCTACGGCGAGGCGTTCGGCATCGAGATCGAGCCGGCGCAGGGCGCCGAGCAGTACTGGGAGCTGCGGGTCGGCGGCCGGGCCGTCGGCGGGGTCTCGCTGCTCGCCAACGACCCGCCCGGCACGCCCGCGCACTGGCTGACGTACTTCGCGACGGACGACGTCGACTCCACCGTGGACGCCCTCGTCAAGCACGGCGGCACCGTCCTCGCCCCGCCGTTCGACATGGTGGCGGGCCGGATGTCGGTGGTGGCCGACCCGCAGGGCGCGCCGTTCGCGGTGATCGCACCGAAACCGATGTAGGTGGACGGCACGGCCCACCGCGCACGGTGTCGCGGTGGGCCGTCTCCGTCCGACTCCCGTCCGTACAACTCCCGCCCGTACGGGTCACTCCGGCGCGACGGCCGTCACCCCCGCCGTCACTCCCGCTGCGCGCGGCCGACGGCGCTGAGCACCGCCCGCACGCCTGCCGTGAGCACCGAACCGTCCCGCCCGGCGCCCCAGACCACCTGTCCGCCGACCCCGCCGACCCGGGCCTCGACGTAGGCGACAGCGTCGCTACCAGCACCAGCACCAGCCCCGACGGCGTGCTCGCTGAAGTGCAGGATGTCGACCCGCAGCGCGTCGGCCACCGCGTCGAGCGGCCCGGCGCCCTCGCCGCGCCGGCCGTCCACTTCCGCCCAGTCGTCGCCGGCCTGCCACGGCCAGTCCGGCGCCGCGTCCAGGTACTCCGCGCGGAAGAGCCCGTACAGTTCCTCCGCCGTCACCTCCCGCCCGCTGTCGTCGGTGGCCTCCTGCACGACCCGGGAGAACTCGATCTGGAGCCGCCTCGGCAGTTCCAGCCCGTGCCCGGTCTGGAGCAGGTAGGCGATGCCGCCCTTGCCGGACTGGCTGTTGACCCGGATGACCGCCTCGTAGTCGCGGCCGAGGTCGGCCGGGTCGATCGGCAGGTACGGCACCGACCAGGGTGCCTCGCGCGCCGGGACGCCGGACTCGGCCGCCACCTTGGCGTGGTGGGCGAAGCCCTTCTTGATGGCGTCCTGGTGGGTGCCGGAGAAGGCGGTGTGCACCAGGTCCCCCGCGTAGGGGTGGCGCTCGTGCACGGGCAGCCGGTTGCAGTGCTCGACGGTGCGGCGGATCTCGTCGAGGTCGGAGAAGTCGAGCATCGGGTCGACGCCCTGGGTGTGCAGGTTGAGCGCCAGCGTCACCAGGTCGACGTTGCCCGTCCGCTCGCCGTTGCCGAACAGGCACCCCTCCACCCGCTGGGCGCCGGCCAGCACGGCCAGTTCGGCGCAGGCGACGCCCGTCCCCCGGTCGTTGTGCGGGTGGACGGAGAGGATCACCGACTCGCGGCGCTCCAGGTGCCGGTGCAGGTACTCGATCTGGTCGGCGTAGACGTTGGGGGTGGCGATCTCGACGGTGGCGGGCAGGTTGTGGACGACGGGCCGGTCGGGGCTGGCGTCCCACAGTTCGGTGAGGCCGTTGCAGACCTCCAGGACGTAGTCCGGTTCGGTCAGGTTGAACACCTCGGGCGAGAACTGGAAGCGCACCCCGGGCCGGCCGTCGGCCCGACGTGCCAGGTGGGTGGCGGCCTCGGTGATCAGGGCCCGCAGTTCGTGCCGGTCGCGCCCGAGGACGACCTCGCGCCAGAGCGGGGCGGTGGCGGTGTAGAGGTGGACGACGACGCGGGGCAGGCCTTCGACGGCTTCGAAGGTGCGGTCGATCAGGTCGGCGCGCGCCGCCGTGAAGACGACGACGGTGACGTCCTCGGGCACCGCGCCGGGCACGGTGGCCAGTTGCCGGACGAAGTCGAAGTCGGTGCGGCTGGCGGAGGGGTAGCCGACCTCGATCTCCTTGAAGCCCATGGCCAGGAGCAGGTCGAACATCCGCTGTTTGCGTGCCGGGTCCATGGGTTCGGCCAGTGCCTGGTTGCCGTCGCGCAGGTCGACGGGGACCCACAGCGGGGCGTGGCCGATCCGCCGGCCGGGCCAGCGCCGCATCAGTGCGGGGACGTGCACGCGCTCGTGGGCGGGCCGGTAGCGGTGGGAGGGCATGGCACCCGGGCGCTGCGGGTTCCAGGCGGGGGCGGTGACCGGGACGGGGCCGGCGGGGGTACGCAGGGTCGGGAATCGCATGATGAGTCCTTACGGAGGTACCGGTGGACCGGCAGGACGGCGCCCCGCAGCGGGGTGCCGGTCCGGTCACGCCCCCGCTGCGGCCACCAAGAAGAAGGCCACCCAGAGGGAGACTCCACGGCTGCATGCCGGGTAGACTAACCACGAACCAAGTCCTCAGACAAGCTGACAGGTGAACGCGAATGTCCCCGCTCGGCCCCCTCCACCGCTCCCCCCTCGTCGACCAGGCCACCCGACGCCTGGAGGAGCAGATCACCGCCGGACACTGGCCGGTGGGCGGGAAGCTGCCGGGCGAGGTGACCCTGGCGAAGGAACTGGGCGTCGGGCGCTCGACCGTCCGGGAGGCGCTGCGCGCGCTGGCCGGCGCCGGGATGGTGCAGAGCCGGCAGGGGTCGGGCGTGTTCGTGACGGCGGACCGGCCCGCCCTGGACTGGCCGACCCGGCTGCGCCGGGCGGAACTGGCGCACGTCTACGAGGTGCGCACCATGGTCGAGGTGCAGGCGGCCCGGCTCGCGGCCGCACGCCGCACGGAGACGGACCTCACCGCCGTGGACGCGGCACTGGCCACCCGGCTGGCGGCGGGCGGCGCGGACGACACGGCCTTCGTGGACGCCGACATCGCGCTGCACACCGCCGTGGTGGCGGCCGCGCACAATCCGGTGCTGGACGATCTGTTCGCCCAGTTCGCGCCGGTCCTGAGGGAGCATCTGGTGGCCCTGGTGGGGGTGCTGGGGCTGCGCAGCGGGGACCCGAACCACGGCTACGCGTCACACGCGGACCTCGTCGGGGCGCTGCACCGGGGCGATCCCGAGGAGGCCGGGCGGGTGCTGGCGGCCGAGCTGGAGGCCACCCGGTCGCGCCTGCTGGCCGACTGAGCGGGGCGGGCGGGGCGGGTGGAGCGGCCGGGGGCGATATCCGGAGCGCGGGCACACAGTTTTCACACAGCGGCCACCCGGCCGCCCGCTCCGACGGCCGACGCCTCGTCAACCCGCTCCGAACTGGGATGCTTCGAGCACGTACGATCAACCGTCAGATGACATTGTGTCCGGAGCGTGTGTGACCACGGTCCAGGCGGCGAACGCACTTTCACTCCAATCACACGGTATGACTAGTATCGCCTCGTCAAGCCCGTGCCCCGGACGGCCCGCCCCGCTCAGGCCGGCCGCCATCCCCAAGGAGACTGCTCTGCGCGCGCGTGCGAATCGGCGGCCCCCGACGCCGAAGGCCCCCCGCAGGCGTCCGCGCCTGTCACTGCGGACGGCGCTGCTCGTCCTCGCCGTCGTCCCCAGCATCGCCCTGGCCGCCCTGTGGGCGGTCACCAGCGGCGAGACCGTCTTCGCCTTCCAGCGCCAGGCCGCCCAGGGCCTGCTCGCCCAGAAGGCCGGCCAGCCGTCCAACATCGTCTACTACAGCCTCCAGGAAGAACGCCGGCTCAGCGCCGAGGCGCTCGCCCGGCCCGGCGGCAACACCGACCAGCTGCGCCGCCAGCGCCAGCAGACCGACGACGCGGTCCGCCAGTTCCAGGTCCTCTCCGGCGAGACCGCCGACAGCGCCCCCGAAGAGGTTCGCACCGCCGTCACCGAGGCCCGCCAGGCGATGGGCAAGCTCGCCGAACAGCGCGCCGCCGTCGACCACGGCTCGATCGACCAGCAGACCCTCTACACGTACTACACCGACCTGATCGCCGTCGACCTGCGGCTGTTCACCGCACTCAGCCACGTCGACACCGGCGAGGTCACCTGGATCTCCAAGACCCTGGTGAACGCCTTCTGGGCCAAGGAGATGCTCGCCCGCGAGGACGCCATCCTCGCCCGCGGCTGGCCCACCGGGCGGCTCACCGTCACCGACTACCAGCAGGTCCAGCAGTCCGTCGGGGCGCAGGAGCACCTCTTCGCCGTCCAGGTCGTCCCGTACATCCCGGACGGCGAGTCCGCCGCCTGGCACGACCTGATGAACAGCCCCGCCTGGCAGGCCAAGGCCGCCGTCGAGCAGTCGCTCACCAAGCCCACCGCCGCCGAGGCCAACGGCACCGTCAGACTCCCCGCCGCCCAGGACCAGTGGCGCCAGGCCCTCGACCAGCTCAACCCGCAGCTGGTCAAGGTCATCGAGACCCGCACCAGCGGCATCGTCGACGTCGGCAAGGGCACCATCCTCTCCCTCCTCACCACGGTCGTGCTGACCACCGTCGTCGGCCTGATCACCGTCGTCGCGGTGATCATCGCCTCCTGGCGGCTCAGCCGCTCGCTGCGCCGGCGCATCAAGGAGCTCCAGACCCAGGCCGAGGAGATGGAGCGCACCCTCCCCGAGGTCGTCGAACGCCTCGGCCGCGGCGAGCAGGTCGACGTCGAGGCCGACTCCCGCACCATCACCGCCGGCCCGCACGGCAACGGCACCGACGAGCTCGCCCGCCTCGGCCAGGCCCTCAACCTGGCCCGCGCCTCCGCCGTCGAGGCCGCCGTCAAGCAGGCCGAACAGCACCGCGGCTTCGAGCGGCTGCTCCAGCGCATCGCCCGCCGCACCCAGCTGCTGATCGGCCGCCAGCTGCGCAAGCTCGACGAGCTGGAGCGCAAGCACGAGGACCCGGAGGTCCTGGAGGGCCTGTTCGACCTCGACCACCTCACCGCCCGCCTGCGCCGCTACGAGGAGAACCTCGTCATCATGGCCGGCGGCCAGCCGCAGCGGCGCTGGCGCAAGCCCGTCCCGCTGCTGGACGTGCTGCGCGCCGCGCAGGGCGAGGTGCAGGACTACCGCCGGATCATGATCGACGTCGAGGGCCACCCGTGGCTGTCCGAGCGGGCCGTCGGCCCGGTCGCGCACGTGCTCGCCGAGCTGATGGAGAACGCCACCACCTTCTCCAAGCCGCCCACCCCGGTCGAGGTCCGGGCCGCCATGGTCGGCCGCGGACTCGCCGTCGAGATCGAGGACCGCGGCCTCGGCATGGACCCCGAGCAGTACGACGCCGCCAACGAACTGATGAGCCGCCCGCCCCGCACCGACGTGCTCGCCCGGGCGGACGACGTCCGCCTCGGCTTCTACGTCATCGCCCGGCTGGCCGCGCACCACGGACTCAAGATCGAGTTCCGGCCGTCGGCCTTCGGCGGCACCCGGGTCGTCGTGCTCGTCCCCGACGAGCTCGTCATCGACGGCGACGCCGGACTGCCCGACGACGCCCCCGTCGAACCGATCCCGCTCGTGCGGCGCTCCCGCAAGGCGCTGCTCACCGCCTCCAACGAGGCCCCGGCGCCGGCGCCGGCGGGGCCGCCGGTCGCGCCCGTGGACTCCTTCCCGCCGGGAGAGTCCTTCGCGCCGGCGGAGCCCCTCCCGCCCGTGGAGACCTTCGCCGCGGCCGACTCCTTCCCGCCGGTGGAGTCCTTCCCGCCGGTGGAGGCGTTCGGGCAGGTCGAGGCCTTCGGGCAGGTCCAGCACGTGGAGCAGCCCGGGTACGCCGAACCGCTCGGGTACGTCGAACCGGTCGGGCACGTCGAACCGCTCGGGCAGACCCAGCAGCTCCCGCAGACCCAGCAGTTCCCGCACGACCCGCTGACCGCCCCCGTCCAGGCCTTCGGCCACGTCGAGTACGTCCAGCCCGAGGCCGCGCCCGCCGCCGAGCCCGCGCCGTTCCCCACCCCGTACGCCGCCCCGTACGCCGAGCAGCCGATCGAGCACAGCTCCCCGGCCCCCGACGCCCCGGCCGACCAGCGGCCCTCGCACGACGTGCCCGCCTACCCGGACATCGCCTACGCCCGGGTCACCGACGCCGAGGCCCCGTACGCCGACGAGCAGTACCGCCCGGCCGACCACTACCGGCTGGCCGAACGGCGTCGGCGCCGCGAGTACGCCTCCGCGGTGCCGCTCAGCCCCACCGAGACCGAGCAGCCCCCGCTGCCCCAGCGCGTCCGGCAGGCCAGCCTGGCCGCCGAACTGCGCGTCCCGCCGGCGCCCCGCCCGCAGTGGGCCGAGCCCGCCGCCGGGCCCCGCGCCGAATCCGCCGCCCAGGGCACCGAGCCCGCCGGCGGCCCCTTCCAGCGCCCGGCGAAGCGCTCCGGTGCGACGATCGGCGCCTTCCAGCGCCAGTCCCGTGCCGCCCGCGCCCAGGACAGCGGCGAGCACCCGCTGCCCGGGGCCGTGACCCCACCGGCTCCCCCCACCGCCCCCGCCGGCTCCCCGACGCCCGCGTCCGGCCCCTCCCCCTGGGCCCTGCCGGCCGCGGACCCCCGAACCACACGAACGGATGACCAGTCATGAACCGAACGATCGCCACCCACCAGGACCTGGACTGGCTGCTGGACGGACTCGTCGACTCGGTGCCCGGGACCAGGAACGCCGTCCTGCTCTCCGACGACGGCCTGGTCGTCAGCCACTCCCGCACCATCGAACGGGCCGACGCCGAGCGCCTCGCCGCCGTCGCCACCGGCCAGCAGAGCCTGGCCCGCGGCGTCGGCCAGCTCTTCGACGGCGGGGCCGTCCACCAGGTGATCGTCGAACTCGCCGAGTGCTGGCTGTTCATCATCGCCGCCGCCCAGGGCACCCACCTGGCCGTCGTCGCCTCCCAGGAGGTCGACGCCGAGGTCATGTCGGTCGCCATGCACACCCTGGTGCAGCAGGTCGGCCAGAAGATGACCACCCCGGTGCGGGCCGAGGCCGGCGCCGCCTCCCCCACCGGCTTCGACGCCTTCGCCGCCCGGAACCGGAGCTGACACCGGTGGGCCCGTACGGAAACGGGAGCGGTAGCGGGAACGGGAACGGGCAGCGCGGCGGGGTCCCGCACTGGAGCGAACTGCCGGACGAGGACGCCGAGGACGAGTCGGGCGCCATGGTGCGCCCGTACACCATCACCCGCGGCCGCACCGCCCCCGAGCGCGACGACCTCACCCTGATCACCGTGCTCACCACCGTCGAGGACGAGGCCGACCGGGCCCTGGCGCGGGGCAGCCGCGCCGGTGCCCGCGGCCTCCAGCCCGAGCACCGGATGATCCTCGACCACTGCCGGCGGCCCGCCGCCGTCGCCGAGGTGTCGGCCGGCCTGGACCTCCCGGTCTCGGTCACCAAGATCCTGCTGGGCGACCTGGTCGCCCAGGGCCTGCTGCGGGCCAGGGCACCGCTCTCGGTGGCCCGGGCCGCCGGAGGCGTGGACCTCGGCCTGCTCACGGCCGTTCGCGAAGGACTCCGGAGACTCTGAACCATGGCAACACCCCACCCCAGCAGTGCCGCTGACGCCGGCGTCGCCACCGCGCCGGCCGCCGTCAAGATCCTCATCGCGGGCGGCTTCGGCGTCGGCAAGACCACCCTCGTCGGCTCCGTCAGCGAGGTCACCCCGCTGCGCACCGAGGAGTACCTGACGCGGGCCAGCGTCGGCGTGGACGACCTGTCCGGCGTCGACCAGAAGGACACCACCACCGTCGCCCTCGACTTCGGCCGGATCACCGTCAGCCCGGACCTCGTCGTCTACCTGTTCGGCACCCCCGGGCAGGAACGCTTCTGGTTCATGTGGAACGACCTCGTCAACGGCGCCCTCGGCGGCATCGTCATCGCCGACACCCGCCGGCTCGACACCAGCTTCGCCTCCATCGACTTCTTCGAGAGCCGGGGCATCCCCTTCGTCGTCGCCATCAACTGCTTCCACAGCCACAACACCCGCACCCCCGACGAGATCCGGGCCGCCCTCGACCTGGACCCGCAGGTGCCGATGCTCCTCGGCGACGTCCGCGAACGCGCCTTCGGACGCGACCTGCTGCTCGCCCTGGTCGACCACCTGATGGACCTCTCCGCCGCCCCCGTCGGCTGAACGTCGGCTGAACCACCTCCCTTCCCCAGGAGCCACCCCATGACCTCACCCCTGCGCGTCCTCGTCCACGGCGGCGGCATCGGCGGGCTCACCCTCGCCACCGCCCTCGCCAAGCGCGGCCACCACGTCGACGTCGCCGAACTGCGCGACCAGCTGGAAGCCCTCGGCGTCGGCATCATCCAGCCCTCCAACGCCCTCCACGTGATGCGCGAGATCGGCGTCCTCGACGACTGCCTCGCCGCCGGCTTCGAATGGGAGGTGCTGACCATCTGCGACCCGACCGGCGCCACCCTCGCCAAGATCCCGCAGCCCCGGATGGGCGACGCCCCCTCCAACAACGGCATCCCCCGCCCCGCCCTCGCCCAGGTGCTCGCCACCGCCGCCACCCGGGCCGGCGCCACCCTGCGCTTCGGCACCACCATCGCCGACCTCGCCGAGGACGCCGACGGCATCGACGCCACCCTCACCGACGGGCACCGCGGCCGCTACGACCTCGTCGTCGGCTTCGACGGCATCGGCTCCCCGCTGCGCAAGCGCCTCTACGGGGAGAAGTACGCGCCCGAGTACACCGGCTTCGCCAACTGGCGCGTCACCCTGCCGCGTTCACCCGAGGTCCAGGGCGTGGTGATGTCCACCGGCAACCTCAAGGCCAAGGCGCTGCTCACCCCGATCAGCGACGACCTCATGTACCTGGGCTCGGTGTTCGCCGAGGCCGAGGACTTCCGGCCCGACCCCGGGCACGCCCACGAGCAGCTCGCCGAACGCCTGGCCGGCTTCGGCGGCCCGATCGCCGAGGCCCTCGCCCAGGTCACCGACCCGTCCGCCGTGGTCTACTCGCGGATCTCCCAGGTCAGCGTCGAGGAGCCCTGGCACGTCGGCCGGATCGCGCTCGCCGGCGACGCCGCCCACGCCTCCACCCCGCACCTCGCCCAGGGCGCCGCGATGGCCGTCGAGGACGCCCTCGTCCTCGCCCAGAGCCTGGACGCCGCCGAGACCGTGCCCGCCGCGCTCGCCGCCTGGGAGGAGCGCCGCCGACCCCGCGCCATGTGGGTCCAGGCGCTCTCCCGGGCCATCCTCAAGCAGGAGACCGGCATGCCCACCACCCCGGAGGAGGACGAACTCCTCAAGGTCGGCATCCCCGGCGCCGCCCACGTCCTCGTCCAGCCGTACTAAAGCCCCTGTCCGGCCTGCTGCACAGCCCCGTGCAGCAGGCCGGCGGCCGGGTCACGCGCCGGCTCACGCGTCGGCTCACGCGCCGGCGAGCTCGTGCCGCCGCTGCCACACCGCCGCCGAGACCCGGGCCAGCAGCCGGGCCGCCGGGTCCGTACGGTCCTCACCCGAGGCCAGCGGGCCGGTGTAGCAGACCGCGATCAGGTAGGGCGGGCAGTCCTGCGGGTGGACCAGGCCCACGCTGTGCCGGGCGCCCGGCACCCAGCCGTTCTTGAAGGCGATCCGGGTGTCCGGCGGCAGGCCCGCCGCCAGATCCACCCGGAACGCGTTGCGCTCCAGCAGCGCCAGCAACTCCGGCTCCCCGCCCAGGGAGTGCAGCAGCCGCACCAAGTCCCGCGCGCTCACCAGGTTGTGCACCCCGGCGTCGCGCGCCGCGTAGTCCTCGATCCCGCGCGGGCTCGCGCTGCGCGTCGCCCCGGCCCGCCGCCACGCCTCGGCCACCGCCGCCCGGTCGACCCGGGCCAGGCACAGGTTGGTGGCCAGGTTGGAGGAGTGCGTGATCATCCGCTCGGCGAGCAGCCGCAGCGGCACATGCGTGCCCAGCAGCTCCCACGGCAGCGGATCGCTGTCCCAGTCGGGATCGTTGCCGAACTCCCCGCCCACCACGGACTCGAACCGGTTCACCACCGGCACCTCGGCATCGAGATCCACCCCGCCCCGGGCGAGCGCCGCCAACACCGCGACCTTCATCGTGCTCGCGGCATCATGCAGTTCGTCCGGCGCCCGCACGAACACCGGCTCCGCCTCGCCCGCCCAGGGGGCCACCACCACAGAGAGCATGGGCGCAGCCTAGGGCAGCCTTCGGTTGATCAGGAAGGACTGCCCACGGCTGCCCACGGCTTCTCGGGGCTACTTCGCGCAGGTGCGGTCCTTGCCCGGGAGGTGGCCGGTGGCCAGGTAGGTGTTCACCGAGCCGTCGACGCAGGCGTTGCCGTAGACGCCGAAGCCGGCGTACTGGAAGGCGCCGTCGAGCCGGTGGCCGAACCCGCGCTGGTGAACGCCTCCCGCAGGAAGGCGGCGAAGCCGGGCGACACCCGGGTGGGCTGCCCGTCGGCGGCCTTGGCCAGGACGGACAGCTGCTCGGCGAGGCCCGCCCGCGCCGGGTCGAGGTCGCTCGCGAGCCCGGCGAACAGCAGGGCGGGCACCTGGCTGCCGTCGAGCCGGAAGACGTCGGGGGCGGTGCCGACGGTGAGCGGCGCCCGCTCGGCCGCCGCGACGACGCGGTCGATCGTGGCGCGCACCTGCGCGCGGGTGTCGCCGAGGCCGTAGTCGGCGCAGCGCGCGCCCGCGCTCTCCAGGCCGCGGCCGACCTCGTCGTCGGGGCCAGGACGCAGCTGCGCCAGTCGAGGCGCTGGTGGTGGTAGCGGTCGAGTCCGGCTGCGGCGCTCGCGGGGCCGTCGTCGCGCTCGGCGGCGGCGGCCGTGGCGGCGGGCGCCGTGGCGAGGCAGGCGGTCAGGGCGAGGCCCGCGGCCGCGACGCGGCGCAGGGCCTTGGGGGTGGTCATGCGGTCTCCTGGCGGTGATGGGTGCGGATGGGGGGGGGGGTGAGGTGGGCGCCCCCACAACCCCGCCCCCGCGACAGCCCCCCCCCCCCCCCCCAACACCCACGCACGCCACAAAACAGGGACACACAGCGAC